>JACDBY010000387.1 GCA_013694685.1 Actinomycetota bacterium | reverse complement strand
AGGAAGGCGTGGTCTCCGCCGTCGGAGACGACGTTGACGAACCCGATGGGACGCCCGCCGACGTCGCGGGCGGTGACCCAGCCAAGGCTGTGGGGCCGGATGCGATCCCACCAGCCTGCCTCCGCGTTGCCGCCGTGAGCATTGACGAGCTCGACCATCTCTGCGTCGCTCAGCCGGCCACGCCAGCGATACGTGACACCATCTGAGACGAACTGCGATCGAGCAGCGGGCGCAGCCAAGGGCACATCAGAGTATCCGGCGCTGTCTGCGTCTCGAATCGGGCACGTCACGGGCCAGCATGCGTACAGGCCATGCGCGGGTTCGGGTCTGGCCGAGCTTCCGAGGCACTGCCCTGACCCTCGATCACAGGCAGCTCCACGCCCCTCAGCTTGTAACAGTCTGTTGCAAGCCTCGCTTGCAACAGACTGTCACGAGCCAACGGTTCTACGCGGCGTCGAGGAAAGGACGCACGACGGCGTCGAACGCAGCCGGCTGCTCGAGGCTGGGGAGGTGTCCCGCGGCGGGGATCGTCGCCAGGCGAGCGTTCGGAAGCTCGTCTGCGAGGCGGGCGGCGATCGTCCGGAAGTCCGCGTGGTCGGTCTCGCCCACGACGACGAGCGCGGGGAGGTCGATCGTCGCCAGGCGTGCGGCGTGATCGTCTGCGAGGCGAGAGACCTCGGCGTCGCTTCCGACCTGGAGGTCGAATGCGTGTCGCTGCTGCTCGCGTATGGCTTCGCGCACCGCCTCGGTTGCTCCCGCGAGCCAGAACTCGACGTTCAGGTCGGTCGCTCGGTCGAGGTCGCCCTCCGCGAGCGCAGCTTCCGCCGTCTCGTCGAAGGCCTCCAGCTCGGCCGACCACTCGTGGTCGGGAAGACCCGCTCCGGCCAGCACGAGACCGGAAACCCGGTCGGGATGAGCGGCGGCGAGGTCGAGCGCGATTCCCGCCCCGAACGACGCGCCCAGGAGAACCGGTCGCTCGAGCTCGAGCGCGTCGAGCACCGCGAGCACGTCGGCGGCGTGCGAGAACGAGCCCTCAGGACGACCCGAGCGACCGAAGCCACGGAGGTCGAGGCGCACGACGTCGAAGCGCGAGGGCCACTCGACCCACTGCGGATCCCACATGCGGCTGTCGGCAATGCCCGCGTGGAGGAGGACGACCGGCCGGCCGCCCGCGGCCCGCTCGACGTGGAGCGGGCCGACGGTCGTCTTCGTCGGCACCGCGCCGGGGACGGAGCGAAGCGCGTCGAGGTCGGCGTCGTCGCCGAGCCACTCCCACGCTCTCTCGTCGGAGGTGACCGCCTGTCGCAGGTGGCGTGCTGCGATCGCCGTCTCCCCGGCGAGCGCCCGGAAGCACGCGAGCTGATAGTTCAGCTGCCCGTGGGTGGGGAAGTCGGCGAGCCCCGCCGAGGCGATCTCGGCCGACTCGGCCGGGTCGTCGGTCGTGAGCGCGGTGTACCAGTGTTCATAGGGGGCGGCGCTCACCGTGCCCTGCGCTCCGCCGATGACGAGCACGCTCGTCGAGTCGGCGAGCGCCCGGAAGCCTCGCCTCGTCTCGGGCTCGACGAGCAGGAACTCCTCGGGACCGAGCTCGAGCTCGCGGCCGTCGAGGTCGACGAGCGCCCTGCCGTGCAGAACCACGTACAGCTCCTCGTGCCGGTTCGAGCTCGAGCCGGTCTCGTCGTGGACGCCGACAAGCACGTCGCCCGCCCTCGCCGCGCTGTAGGCGCCGACGCCGAAGCCCGTCGCGTCGAGTGCGCGGCGGAGTGGATACCAGATGTGGTCGCCGATCTCTGCGCGTGGCAGGTCGGCGAGGCGAACGTGACGAGCGCCGAGCCCGTCGGACGGATCTCTCATGTCAGCTCCTGATCGATGGCGTGGCTCGCGGAAGCCCGCGAGCAAGCGCCGCGCAGTCCGCGTCAGCCGCGGGGACGGCCGGCCGGGAGCTGCCTGGCGCTCGTCGAATAGGTCATCTCGCAGCTCCCCTCCTCACCGGTCGTCGCGCAGGATCGCGCAGCGGCAGAGTACAACGAACGGAGCGACGCCTCGTACGATGTCCGCGTGCCCACGATCCGCTACCTCGTCGCCGACGTGGACGAAGCAGTCGCCTTCTACGTCGAGCGGCTCGGATTCACGCTCTCGGCGAGGATGGGGCCACCGTTTGCGATCGTCGAGCGTGACGGTCTCGAGCTCTGGCTGAGCGGTCCCCAGACCTCCGCTGCCAGGCCGATGCCGGACGGCTCGGTGCCCGCGCCGGGTGGCTGGAACCGCCTCGTGCTCGAGGTCGACGACGTCGACGCGTTCGCCGACCGGCTGAGATCCGCCGGCGTCCGCTTCAGGAACGAGCCGTTGAGCGGGCCTGGCGGCACGCAGGTGCTGATCGAGGATCCCTCCGGCAACCCGATCGAGCTCTTCGCGCCGCGTGTCACACGCCCCATAGTCTGAGCGGCTCGTGCTCCGCGACACGCGAGAAGTCCCGATCGGTCGTGAGCAACGTGAGCTCGTAGCGGATGCACAACGCAGCCAGCAACGCGTC
This sequence comes from Actinomycetota bacterium, assembly GCA_013694685.1. Taxonomy (GTDB): domain Bacteria; phylum Actinomycetota; class Thermoleophilia; order Gaiellales; family Gaiellaceae; genus Gaiella. The sequence continues at coordinate 2,838 of JACDBY010000387.1, read as the reverse complement.
GATCGTTCCGACCTGCACGCCGCGGCGACGGCACGAGGTCCGGAGATCCGCCGCGTCGACGTGGTCGTCTCGCTCGGGCACGAGAAACGGCAGGAGCGTGAAGCGTGCGACGATCTGATCTCTGGCCCCGTCGAAGCCCTGGATGAGCTCCTGCAGCACGAGGCCGGTGGTCACGACCGGCTCACCGCGCTCAAGAGCGCGCTGCAGCTCGGCGACCTCCGGCAGAGGCCCGGGTCGGTCGCGTCGCAGCGCGAGCGACCACACACTCGTGTCCACGAACATGGTCAACGACGGGAGCGCTCGGCCTTGTAGTCGAACTCCGGATTCCACTCGAACGCGCTGAACAGCTCGAGCAACGTGGCCTGTTCGCGTCGCGCGACGAACTCCTCGAGCGCCTTCGTCACTGTCGCCTTCTTCGTCTTCTCGCCACCGAGCGCAAGCGCTCGCTCGAGCAGGGCGGGATCGATCGCGAGATTCGTAGCCATGTGCAGGAGCTTACACACGCCGTCGCACAAAGGTGTGGCTGCGCGAGTGAGCTCAGGGCGCGGCTGAAGCCACGCCCCGGACGTAGGATCGGCGGATGGCGCTCGGGCTCGTGACCGCGGGGGAGTCGCACGGACCGGCGCTCGTCGCGATCGTGACCGGGCTGCCCGCCGGTCTCGCGCTCGACAAGGAGATGATCGACGCCGACCTGCGACGCAGGCAGCAGGGATACGGTCGGAGCCCACGACAGAAGCTCGAGTCGGACGAGGTCGAGGTGCTCGCCGGGCTGCGTCATGGGCTCACACTCGGGACGCCGCTCGCCCTGGTCGTCCGGAACCGCGATCACGCGAACTGGACGTGGGGGATGAGCCCCTGGCCGCCTGACGGAGACCCCTCGGGGAAGGGCGCGAAGCCGGTAACGCTGCCCCGTCCCGGCCACGCCGATCTCGCCGGTGTCCTCAAGTTCGGTCACGACGACGTCCGGAACGCGCTCGAGCGCGCGAGCGCCCGGCACACCGCCGTCCACGTCGCGGCCGGGTCGGTCGCGAAGGCGCTTCTGCGCGAGCTCGGGATCGTCGTCGAGGGCCGCCCGGTCGAGATCGGCGGCGAGACGACCGACGAGGCGATGAGGGCTGCAACCGACGAGGCGCGCAAGGAGCGCCACACGCTCGGCGGCGTCGTCGAGGTCACGGCTACGGGCGTGATGCCGGGCCTCGGGTCCTACGCCGAGAAGAGCGATCGCCTCGACGGGCGGCTCGCCGCCGCGCTCATGGGCGTCCAGGCGGTGAAGGGCGTGGAAGTGGGGGACGGCTTCGCGCTGGCCCGCCGGCGGGGGACCGAGGCCCACGACGAGATCGACCCGGGCCTCGAGCGGCGGACGAACCGAGCCGGAGGCCTCGAGGCCGGCATCACGAACGGCGAGCCGCTCGTCGTCCGCGCGGCGATGAAGCCGCTGCCGACACTGATGCGCCCGCTCGACTCGGTCGACCTCGCGACGGGCGAGGCTACCCAGGCGCTGGTCGAGCGGTCTGATGTCCAGGCCGTGGAGGCGCTCGCAGTCGTCGCGGAGGCCACGGTTGCCTTCGAGCTGGCGCGCGCCGCGCTCGAGAAGCTCGGCGGGGACTCGCTCGACGACCTTCTCGCCGCGAAGCGGCACTACCTCGAGCGCATCTCCGCGCGATGGCGCCCTCGCTAGCGGCCGCCATTGCGCTGGGGTTCGGGATCGCGACCGGGGCGTACGTCGCCGAACGCGATACCTGGCCGTCGGCGCTCGAGCGCGCGCGCCGCGAGGGTTGGCGAGCCCTCGAGCTGACGGCGATCCGGCTCGAGCGGCTGGAGGGCCTCGTCCGGCTACTCGCCGACGACCCGGACGCCCTCGACGGATTTGAGCGCGTCTCGGTGCATGCACCGGCGAATGACGTCCGCGCCGACCCGGCGACGATCGTCGAGCTCGTCCGTCACCTCCCGTACGACATCGTCCTCCATCCGGACATCTACCGCGGACAGGGCTGGATCCGCGAGCTCGGCTCGCGGGCCGTCTTCGAGAACATGGACGTCACGAAGGGGTTCGGGCGGGACGCACGCGACCTGTCCGAGATCTTCCGGGCGCTGCCCGAGGCCGCGTTCTGCCTCGACGTCGCGCATGTGCGGACGAACGACCCCAGCCTCGCACTCGGGCACGACCTGCTCGACCGGCACGGGGGGAGGCTCCGGCAGCTCCACGTCTCGGGGATCGAGCCGGATGGTGCTCATCGCCCGACGACGGACGCCGACCTCACTCTCTACGCCCCGCTGCTCGAGCGCTGCGGCGGCGTGCCGTGGCTGCTCGAGGCCGAGCTCGCGGAGGTGGAGCCGTGAGGCCGTCGCACGCCCTCGGGCGGCACCTGGCCCTCGCGGGCTTCATGGGCGCGGGGAAGTCGAGCCTCGGGCGCGAGGTCGCGGAGCGGCTCGGTCGCGTGTTCGTCGATCTCGATCACGAGGTGGAATCGCGCGCCGGCAGGTCGATCGCCGAGCTCTTCGACGAGCAGGGAGAAGCCGCGTTCCGGGCCCTCGAGGAGCAGGCTGCCGCCGACACGCTCCGTGGCGCCGAGCCGGTGGTCGTCGCCCTCGGCGGGGGTGCCGTGCTCCCGGAGTCGACCCGGCGCGAGCTGGCGCGTCGTGCGTTCACCGTCGTCCTCGACGTCGAGGCGGAAGACGCGTGGCATCGAACCTCGGGGTCGGATCGTCCGCTCGCACGCGACGAGGCGGCCTTCCAGACCCTCTACCGGACGCGAGCGCCCCTCTACGACGAGGTTGCCGACGCGCGCGCGGACGACCTCGAGGAGCTCCTCCTCGCCGCCGCCGGCGCACACGTGG
>JACDBY010000384.1 GCA_013694685.1 Actinomycetota bacterium | reverse complement strand
CGCAGCTGGCTGCGCGAGCCGACCGACGAGCCTCCGCAGATCCGTGACCTTGCCCTGCTCAAGCTGTACTTCGGCCAGTTCCTCTCTCCCGAGGAGGTCGCCGCCCAGGCAAGCGTGCAGGAAGCCGTCCACCGTGCGCGGCTCGCCTGCTTCGCCGCGCTCGATGCCCACCTAGGTGACCACGATCCCGGCAGGATCGCGTACTCCCGCGCGACACTCCGGCTTGGCCTCCTCAGCGAGGAGGCGTTCGTCCACTTCTGGAGCGAGATCGCTCAGACGCCACCGCAGGCGAGCCCCCCGCCGGACGCTCTGCCCGTCAAGCCCCGACGCCGAGCCACCGGGAACCGGCGCTCACCACGGTGAGGAAGATCGCGAGGTCGAGCAGCGCCACTGCGATACCCATCCACAACCCGCGCTCGAGCGTGAGCTCGATGCCGAGCGCCCAGGCGAGCAGATAGCCGGCGGGAAGCGTCACCAGGAACGACCAGCGGCGGATACGCCGGACGCGCGGCCGCATGAGAAGGTCGAAAAGCTCGTCGACGAGACTGCGCCTCTCTTGGCCGGTCACAGCGCCTCCAGGACAGACCGGTGGACGATGTTCCTTGTGACAGGGTGTCACAAGCTCTCGGACTTCCTTGCATCGGTGCGTGAACGGTGCTCCGCAGCGGGCCGTCTAGCCTAGGCCCATGAGCCGCTCGCTCGACGGCCGGGTCGCGATCGTCACCGGCGGTTCCCGCGAGATCGGGGCCGCGATGGCCGATGCGCTCGCGGCGGACGGCGCGGCGGTGGTCGTCTCGCACCACGACGCCCCCGACCTCGCCGGCGAGGTCGCCTCGCGGATCATCGACGAGGGCGGCCGGGCGCTCGCGGTGCAGGCCGATCTCTCGCACCCCACCGAGAACAGGCGGCTCGTCGAGCGCACGGTGGACGAGTTCGGACGGCTCGACGTGTTCGTCGCGAACGCAGGCGTCACCAAGAGAAAGTCGTTCCTGGAGATGGACGAGGAGACGTGGGACACCCTCGTCGACCTCAACCTCAAGGGCGCCTACTTCGGTGCCCAGGCGGCCGCGCGGACGATCGCGGCGCAGCGCGCCGACGACCCGGAGGATTCCTACGGTGGCCGGATCGTCTTCTCCTCGTCGGTCAACGGGCTGGTTGCGATCCCCGACAACTCGGCCTACGCGGCGACGAAGGCCGCGCTGTCACACCTCGCCACAGTCCTCGCGGTCGAGCTCGGACCACACGGGATCACGGTCAACGCCCTGGCGATCGGCGCGACGGTGAACGAGCGGAACCTCGCCGACGACCCCGACTACGACGCGCACTGGGCGGAGGTGACGCCGACCGGTCGCGTCGGGACGCCACAGGACGTCGCCGCGGCCCTCGCCTACCTCGTCTCGCCCGGCGCGGCGATGGTCTCCGGTCACACGCTGACGGTCGATGGCGGCTGGTCGGGTGTCGGCAACGTGCCCTGAGAGCTCGCGGCAGGTCACTCGATCACCTCGTCGTCGCTGCCGAACCGGGCCACGAGGCGCAGACGACCGCCGAGTGCGGCGACATACGCCTGAAGGGTCGTCAGCCTGACGTCCGCACGGCGCTCCAGCTTCGAGATCTCCGGCTGTGTGGCCCCTACACGCCGTCCCAGCTCTGCCTGTGTCAGCCCACGACGCTCGCGTAAACGCCGCAACGCCGCGCCCGCGTCCCGCGAGGGTTCCGCCCCTCTGAGCGCCTCGAGCAGCCCACGCCAGAGCGCCGATGCCCCGTCCTCCGGCCTCTCGTCGAGGAGGAGCGCGAGCCTCGCGGCGAACGCACCCCAGGGATCTTTCCTGAGCTCGTCGACCGCCGGAGCCCAATCATCGAAGTCGCCACGGGCAAGCAGATCGTCGAGGGCGGCGAGCCCGAGCTCGGTCACCGGAGTTGCCGCGTCGTAGTCGAGCGCGCGATGTCGCATGGGCTACCGCTCACCCGCGAGCATTGCCACGCCGAGCGCGCGACAGGCGCCCGCGACTCTTGCCAGTCGCACCAGCGCGGCCGCAGCTTGCGGTAGTGCTGGAGGTCGACCTCGGAGAGGTCGTAGGGCGCAGGTGCCGCGAGCTGCTTGGCAAGCTGCGTGGCGATCCGGCGCCCTCCGTCTCCTTGTTGATCGTCGTAGTACTCGTCGAGCCCGCGAAGCACCCTGGCGGCGTCGGTGTCGCCGATACGGTCGGCGAGCGCGACGAGATCCAGGTAGTCACGGGTCGCGTTTCGGCGAAGGACGAGCCACGCCTTGACCCGGAGGATCTCGGCGAGCGTCGGCACCCGGACCCGTCCGCCCGGAACGTCGACCTCTTCGACATCCAGTGGGCGACGCCGGATGAGCTGCCGGATC
>JACDBY010000370.1 GCA_013694685.1 Actinomycetota bacterium | reverse complement strand
CTCGTCGCCGTCCTGCTCGCTCCCTACGATCACCGCGAGATGGTGATGCTGGGAGATGCGGGCTCGAACGCCCTCGGGGCCGTGCTAGGTTTGGAGTCCGTGAGGCGCCTGAGCGGCCTGCGGAGAGCCAGCGTGATCGGAGCGCTCGCGACCGTCACCCTTCTCGGAGAGCGCCGCTCGCTCGGCACGTGGATCGAGCGCACTCCCGGTCTGCGCTCCCTCGATGCGCTGGGACGCGAGAGGTGAGCGACGGCCCGTCGACCAAGTTCGTGTTCGTCACCGGAGGGGTCGTCTCGGCCCTGGGCAAAGGCATCGTGGCCGCCTCGCTCGGACGGCTGCTCAAGGCGCGCGGGCTCCGTGTGCAGGCACAGAAGTTCGACCCGTACCTCAATGTCGATCCCGGCACGATGAGCCCGTTTCAGCACGGCGAGGTGTTCGTCACCGAGGACGGGGCCGAGACCGATCTCGACCTCGGGCACTACGAGCGCTTCATCGACGAGAACCTCTCGCGCAACGCGAGCCACAGCGCGGGTGCGATCTGGGACACGGTTCTGCGCAAGGAGCGCAAGGGGGAGTTCCTCGGCGCGACGGTGCAGGTGATCCCGCACATCACGAACGAGATCAAGGCGCGGATCAGGCGTGCGGCCCGGACCGAGCCCGCCGACGTGGTGATCACGGAGATCGGTGGCACGGTCGGCGACATCGAGTCGTTGCCGTTCCTCGAGGCACTGCGGCAGTTCCGTCGCGAGGTCGGACCCGAGAACGTCCTCTACCTCCACGTGACGCTCGTCCCGTACATCGAGGCCGCCGGCGAGCTCAAGACGAAGCCGACCCAGCACTCCGTGAACGAGCTCCGGCGCATCGGGATCCACCCGGATGCCGTCGTCTGCCGCTCCCGCGACACCCTCTCCGAGGAGATCCGAGACAAGATCGCGCTCTTCGCCGACGTCGACCCGCGGGCGGTCTTCTCCTCACCCGACATGAGCGACGTGTACCTCGTCCCCGAGCATCTGATGGCGGAGGGCCTCGATGCGTTCGTCTGCGACCGCCTGCGGCTCACGACCGGCCCGGCCGACCTCGCTGAGTGGAAGCAGCTGACGGAGCGAATCGGGGAGCGGCGCGAGGAGGTCGAGATCGCGCTCGTCGGCAAGTACGTCAAGCTCCACGACGCGTACCTCTCGGTGCACGAGGCGCTCAAGCACGCAGGCGTCGCAGGCGGGACGCGCGTCCGCGTACGCTGGGTCGACGCCGAGGATATGTCGTACGAGGAGGCCGTCCGGGAGCTGGAGCAGGCCGACGGTGTCCTCGTGCCGGGCGGCTTCGGCTCGCGCGGGTGGGAGGGGAAGATCCTCGCGTGCCGGGTCGCGCGGGAGCGCGAGCTTCCCTACCTCGGGATCTGCCTCGGCATGCACGTAGCCGTGTCCGAGTTCGCGCGCCACGTCGTCGGGCTCGACGGGGCAAACTCGACCGAGATGGATCCAGAGACACCGTATCCCGTCATCGACCTCCTGCCCGAGCAGAAGGAGATCGAGGATCTCGGCGGCACGATGCGGCTCGGCGCGCAGGCCGTCGAGCTCGACGACGGGACGCTCGTTCGCGAGATCTACGGCAAGGACGTGGTGCACGAGCGTCACCGGCATCGGTACGAGGTCAACAATGTCTACCGCGACCAGCTCGTCGAGCACGGGCTCGTCGTCTCCGGCACGTTCCAACAGGGTCGCCTGGTCGAGATCATCGAGCTGCCCGACCATCCGTGGTTCGTCGCGAGTCAGTTCCACCCGGAGTTCAAGTCGCGGCCCACGAGACCCGCGCCTCTCTTCCGCGAGTTCGTCGCCGCCGCGCTCGAGCGCTCTCGCTCACGTGGCGCGGTCGACCTTCGGGTTGCCTAGCCGTGCGTCGTTGACTCCGGGGACACCGGTGGCCCCTACCGCTTCCCGCCGACTGGCACGTCGTCTGACGACCAGCTACGGGTCTCCGACTTCAGCCGGAGACCCGCTCTTCCGGCGGGAGCCGACGCGGGCTCAGGCGAGGTCTCTCAGCGGGTCGCGCCAGCGGAGGCCCGGGTAGCGCGCAAAGTCGCGATCCACCGAGCAGAGCTCGAGACCCCACTCGATCGCCAAGGCGGCAAGGTGGGCGTCGGTGGTGTGATTGCCCGTGGCGCGCCCGCCGAGGAGCAGGCTCGCGAGGATCTCGGCATGCCGCTCGGTGGGCACCGGGACACGGACGTTCGGTCGCCCGAGCCAGCCGCGGACCACCTGCCAGGCCGGCTCGATCCCGAGCGGTCGCTCGAGCGCCCGCGGATGCGTGCTGATGCGCAGGAAAGCGAGAGACGACGGCCACGGAATCCCGACGAGCGGCGTGGTGGTGAGGGTCTCCGACCACCACGTTCTGGCGGCTTCGTGATCGCCGAATGCCGTGTGATGAGCCCAGAGCAGCAGGTTCGCGTCGACGAGGACCGCATTGCCGGGCTCAGTCACGCTCGAGGATCTCGAGCGCCCCTGCGACGTCTGTCACGTCGAGGAGCGCGCGTCCCGTGTCGAACACCGGCGGCTCGTATCGCGCAAGCGGCTCGCCTACCTGAGCGGCGCGAAGGCCCGCGCGAAGCAGCTCGTTCGCGATGCGAGAGAGCGATCGGCCCTCATTCCTCGCACGCGCCGTCATAGACGCCGAGACGTCGTCGTCCAGGTTAAGCGTCGTTCGCATCAATGTGTATCATACCATCATAACTCGATGTACCGGACGCCTGCTCGACCCCTTCGTAGGATGACCTCCGTGCAGCAAGCGCCTCCATCGCGCGTACTCGATCTCTTCCTCGAGCTCTGCGCGATCCCGAGCCCGTCGGGCGAGGAGCGGGCGGTCGCCGACCGGGTCGTCGGAGAGCTCGATGCGATCGGCCTCGAGTGGGAGGAAGACGACTGTGGCCCCGGGATCGGGGCGACCGCGGGGAACGTCCTCTGCCGAGTCCCCGGCGCAACGGCGCCCGGTCTTCCGATCTTCCTGTGCGCCCACTTCGATACCGTGCCGGTCGGGGGTGAGCTCGACCCGCGCGTGGAGGAGGGCGTTGTCCGGAACACAGCGGCCGCCATTCTTGGTGCAGACAACAAGTCTGCGATCGCCGTGATGGTCGAGGCGGCGAGGAGGATCGTCATCGAGCGCAGACCGCACGCAGGGCTCGAGCTCCTCTTCACTCCGAAGGAGGAAGTCGGTCTCGTCGGCGCGGCGGCCTTCGACGTCGGGCGGCTCGAGGCGCGGGTCGGCTACGTGTACGACCAGGCCGCGCCGATCGGCGACGTCGTGCTCGGATCACCGTCGGCCCAGGAGCTCCGGCTGACCTTGGTCGGTCGTGCCGCCCATGCCGGCATGTATCCCGAGGATGGCCGCTCGGCGATCGTCGCAGCGGCCCGGGCCGTCGCGGACATGCCACACGGGCGGCTGGACGACGAGACGAGCGTCAACGTCGGGGTCATCCGAGGAGGAACCGCGCGGAACGTCGTGCCCGAGCGGTGCACGCTCGAGGCAGAGGTGCGCTCGCACGACCACCATCGCGTCGGCGAGGTCGTCCAGCAGCTCGTGGATGCCGCCGCATTCGCCGCGAGCCTCTCGGACTGCACCCTCGAGACGAGCATCGAGCCGAAGTACCGCGGCTATCGCCTACGGGACGACGGTGTCGGGGTGACGCTCGCCGTCGAGGCGTTGTCCCGTGCGGGGTTCGAGCCTCGGCTCGGTCTTTCCGGTGGCGCGGCCGACGCGAACGTGTTCAATGCCCGTGGGCTCGAGTGCGTCAATCTCGCGAACGGGATGGCGGACATCCACACGCCGGACGAGTCGATCGCCGTCGAGGATCTCGATCGCATGGTCGACGTCACGCTCGAGCTCGTCAACGCGGCGCGCGAGCACGGCTGATGCCTCTCGGCCTCCGCTGGGGCACGGTGAGCGCCGTGCGCGAGCGGGTCGACGGGCTCGTCCGCCTGGAGGTGGACGGCGACCCGTGCCTCGCCTATCCACGGCTCACGGGAGCGGTCGAGGAAGGCGACGTCGTCCTCGTCAATACGCAAGCCGTGGAGCTCGGTCTCGGCTCGGGTGGCTTCGATGTCCTCTACGCGAACCTCACGCGTGGACTTCGTCTGCCCGCAACTCCGGACACGCACGTGATGACGCTGCCGTACGCCCCCGGTCAGCTCGCGGCGCGGTTCGCCGAGCAGGACGAGCCTTCACACGAGAACCCACTCGCGGGCATTCCGGTCATCTGCTCCGGCCTCCACAGCCAGCTCGCCCCGATTGTCGCAGCGCTCGCGCGGCGCCGGGTCGCCTACGTGCAGCTCGGAGGCGGCGCCCTTCCCGTCTCCCTCTCCGACACCGTGCGCGTCCTCAAGTCCCGGCGGTTGCTCGAGCTGACGATCGCCGTTGCGCCGTGCCTCGACGGCGACGTGCAGTGCGTGACGGTCGCCAGTGCTCTGAGCCACGCGGTCGCTCGCGGAGCCGAGGTCGTCGTGTGCGGGATCGGGCCCGGGATCGTCGGCACGGCCTCACGGTGGGGTCACGGCGGGCTCGTCGTCGCCGAGGCGGCCAACGTCGCGCACGCGCTCGGCGGTCGTCCCGTGCTTGCTCCTCGCATCTCGTTCGGCGACGAGCGCGAGCGGCACCGCGGACTCTCGCATCACACCAGATCCGCGATTGCGCTGTGCCTCGGCGCGATCCGCGTCGCCTGGCCGGCCGGGCTCGGTCCTCCCGCGGACGTCGAGGTCGTCCAGGTCGACGTGACGGGATGGGAGCTCGCCTGTGCGCCGCTTCCGCTCTCGCACATGGGACGCGGCCCGGACGACGATCCGTGGTTCTTCGCCGCGGCGTTCGCCGCGGGGCGCCTCGCAGCCGCTTGAGCTCAGCTGCCCTCGCCGCGCGGGGGTGTCCGAGCGAGCGTTGCGTTGTGGAGCCGCGGAGGAGTGATGCGCGAGCGAAGCCTGTATCGTCCCGCGCGGCGTGCGGATCGGGGTCGCGAGAGAGATCAAGCCGCGTGAATACCGTGTTGCCCTGACGCCTGCCGGCGCCCTCGAGCTCGTCCAGCGCGGCCACGAGGTGGTCGTCGAACACGAGGCCGGCGCCGGCTCGGGCTTCCCGGACGAGGCGTATGCGGCCGTCGGCGCCCGGCTTGCCGACGTCGAAGAGGTCTGGGCGTCGGTCGAGCTGCTCCTCAAGGTCAAGGAGCCGATCTCGTCCGAGTATCCGCTGCTCCGCGAAGGGCTCACGCTCTTTACGTATCTCCACATCGCCGCAGACGAGCCGCTGACCCGCGCGCTGCTCGATTCGGGAATCACCGCGATCGCATACGAGACGGTCGAGACCGCAGACCGCCGGCTGCCGCTGCTCGCGCCGATGAGCGAGGTCGCCGGACGTCTGGCGCCGCAGATGGGCGCCTGGGCGCTCGAAAAGGCGCACGGCGGTCGCGGCATCCTGCTCGGCGGGGTGCCGGGGGTGCCGCCCGCGCGAGTCGTCGTGCTCGGAGGCGGTGTGGTCGGGCTCAACTCGGCGATCATCGCGCTGGGCATGCAGGCGGACGTCTGGGTGCTCGACAAGTCGGTCGATCGGATGCGGGAGCTGGAGATCGCGCTCGATGGGCGCGTCACGCTCGCGATGTCCAACCGGCTCCAGATCGAGGAGGTGCTGCCGGACGCGGACATGGTGATCGGCGCCGTCCTCGTCCCGGGGGCGCTCGCGCCAAAGCTCGTGACCCGCGAGATGCTAGGTCTGATGCGACCCGGGTCGGTGCTCGTCGACGTCGCGATCGATCAGGGTGGCTGCTTTGCGACCTCGCACGCGACGACGCACGACGACCCGGTCTTCGAGGTCGACGGCGTCGTCCACTATTGCGT
>JACDBY010000362.1 GCA_013694685.1 Actinomycetota bacterium | reverse complement strand
CCCCGGGCCCACGCCATCGCCTTCGCCGCCGAGAGCCCGACGAGCAACGCACCGATGAGCCCCGGTCCCTGCGTCACCGCGATGCGCGTCACGTCGCCGAGCCGGATGCCGGCCTCGTCGAGCGCCGCCCTGACCACCGGGCCGACGAGCTCGAGATGCCGTCGTGACGCGATCTCCGGGACGACGCCGCCGTACCTCGCGTGCAGGTCGGCCTGCGACGCGACGACGGACGAGCGAAGCTCTCCGTCGTCGGTGACGACTGCCGCGGCCGTCTCGTCACACGACGTCTCGAGCCCGAGGATCACGCCGCGGCGTCCCCGGGCTCCGGGTCGCGCCACATGATCAGCGCGTCCTCGCGATTGTCCGTGTAGTAGCCGCGGCGTACGCCCGTCCCCTGGAACCCGAAGCGCTCGTAGAGCTTGATCGCCCCCACGTTCGACACGCGCACCTCCAAGGTGTGACCGCGCTCGGCGTCCGCGCGCGTCACTTCGAGGAGCCGGGCGAGCAGTGCCGAGGCGACGCCGCGGCGGCGCTGGTCGGGTGCGACGGCCACGTTCATCACGTGCCAGGCATCGACGTGCTTGGAGAGCACGAGATAGCCGACGAGGCTCCCGTCGTCGTCGACCGCGCCGAGCGAGAGCGAGCTCGGCTTCGCGAGCTCTGACGTGAACATCGATCGCGACCACGGCGTCCGGTACGAGACACGCTCGATGCGTTCGATAGCGTCCATGTCGCCGAGCTCGAGCCGCCGGAGCTGGAGCGTCACGCGTTCGTCCGCCCGACGTCCGGCTGCCGAACGTAGATCGGCTCGATCGCCTCCAACGGTCCGAGTTCCGTCGCGATCCGTGCGTGGAGCTCGGCGCGGGGCAGATGGCGAGGATCGTCGTCGGGAGGCACACGAGCGCCACGAGCCTCGAAGAGCTCTCGATGCCGGACAGCTCCGTTTCCCACCAAGACCGAAGCCTCGACGTCGAGCGCGCTCGGGAGGCAGGCGCGAGGTCCCTCGACGAAGACCTCTCCCCGGCGGGCATCGATCACGGCCCGTGCCCCGTCGCCGCCTCCCGCCGCGAGAGCGTCCAGGGTCGAAACCCCCGCGCCGGGCACCCCGAGCGCGAGTCCGAGCCCGCGGGCAACCGCTAGACCGATTCGTGTGCTCGTGAAGCTGCCAGGCCCCGTGCCCACGACCAGCCCGTCGAGGTCGCGCGGTCGTGCTGATGCCTGCCGCAGGAGGGCATCGATGTCCTCGAGCACTGTCTGCGCGATCGAGACACGTTCACCGAGGAGCTCGCCGTCTCCGACGAGCGCGCTCGTGGCCACGTCAGTCGCCGTATCGAAGGCCAGGATCAGCACGCGCGAAGTCTTCCAGCAGCGCCGCGGCGTCGGTCTCGAGGACGACTCGGCGCGAGGTCGGTGCGATGTGCTCGAGCCACACGTGCGCGCGCGGCGCAGGGAGCGCCGTCGCCCCTGCCTCCGGCCACTCGACGAAGACGATCGCATCGTCGAAGTAGGTCTCGAGATCGCCCCACTCGGCAGCCGAAAGGCCGTTGAAGCGGTAGAGGTCGAGGTGCGAGATCGCGAACTGGGCGCCGTCGTAGCGATGCCCGATCGTGAAGGTCGGGCTCGTCACCCTGTCGCGGACGCCGAGCGCCCGGCAGGCTCCGCGGACGAACGTCGTCTTCCCTGTGCCCAGCTCACCCGAGACGAGGACGACGTCGTCCGCCCGCAGGCGGAGGGCCAGCCGTCCCGCAAGAGCCTCTGTCTCGCCGGACGAGCCGGTCACGAGATCGACCCGCGCCACTAGAACAGCCCGAGCTGCACGGGCTGCGGCGTACGCCGAACGTCCGGTGCGACCGCCACGGGCGCGGACTCCAGCGGCGCCCGCTCGTCACCTCCGAGTAGCGCCGGCAGCCGTGCGACGTCGCGCTCGAGCACCTCGAGCATCGTTGGCGTGTAGAGCGCCGCCGCCGGATGGAAGAGCGGATAGAGCAGGACGCGCCGACCGCCGAGCGTCACCTCCACCTCCTGCCCGTGCGCACGAGTGATCCCGAGCGCCCGGCCGGAGAGGAGCGTCGTTGCGAAGCTGCCGAGTGTCGCCACCACAACGGGACGTACGAGCTCGAGCTGGCGATAGAGGTAGGGCTCGCAGGCGCCCCACTCCTCCGGCAACGGCTCGCGACTCGCGGGGACCCGGCACTTGAGCACGGTCGCGAGGTAGACCTCGTCCAGACCCATCCCGATGCCTGCGAGGAGCCGCTCGAGGAGCTCACGCGGACGTCCCGCGAACGGCGTCCCCTCACGGTCCTCGTGAAAGCCGGGTGACTCTCCGACGAGCATCAAGCGGGCGGCACTCGGCCCCGAGCCGTAAACCACCCTCGTTCGCGTCGCGGCGAGACCGCATCTTTCGCACCCGGACGCCTCGAGGGCGTATGCGCCGAGTGCCGCTGCTCGCTCCGCGGCGTCCATCGACAGAATGGTAGTGCGGTGTCTCCCGATCGACTGACCGAAAACCGGTGTAGGTGCCGGACCTGTCCGGCACCTGGTGCCCCGGAGGTCGCAAACGTTCCGCCGGGGCAGTCTCCGGTGGAACGTTTGCTAGACGAGGCACCAGGAGGCCGCGCGGATCACGCCTCGGGCGCATAGTCGTCGGGGAGCCCGTCCCGGATCGAGTGCCAGAACCGGGACATGACGACCGCGCTCGACGCGACGCTCGCGAGCGGAAGGGCGCCCGTCGGCTCGACGCCCCAGCCGTTCGGCAGGCGCCGCCGCCACCAGACGATGCTCCCGCCGATCCACGCAGCGCACGCGACGACGGTGGTCGCGAGCGCCCGACGGCCCGGACGACCGGGACGGACGAGTGCCCCTGTCGTCACGCCGACGACAGCCTCGAACGGCGCGAACGCGGGCAGGGTTGCGAGCAACTGGCCCGCGCTCGTCGCGACACCCTTGCCCCCCCGTCCGCCACGAGGGGGATAGCAGTGGCCGACGACGGCCGCGATA
>JACDBY010000357.1 GCA_013694685.1 Actinomycetota bacterium | reverse complement strand
GGGCGGGGCTCAATGCCCCGCCCACCGCCGGAGATCACTTCAGCCAGGCATTCACCGTCTTGGCGTTCGCCTTCACCCACTGAGCCGCCGCCTTGTCCTTCGACAGCTTCTTGCCCGAGATGAGGTTCGCGACGACGTTCTGATCCTTCGAGGTCCACTTGAACGCGCGCACCAGCTTGAGCGCCGGCGAGCCGCTCGCGAGAAACTCCTTGCTCACGAGCTTGTCCAACCGGTACGAGGGATACGCGCAGGCGTACTGCTTGGGATCCCCGCCCTTCTTCTCGTCGTCCTTGCAGGTCGCTGTCCGCTTCGGCAGCTGCACCTGCACCACCTGGTACTGGGCGTTCAGGTACTGCGGGTCGTACCAGTAGAAGAGAATGGGCTTCTTCTGCTTGTAGAGCTGCGTCCAGCGCGCCACCTGGGCAGGCTCGGCGCCTGCGACGACGTGCTTGAGGTTCAGGCCGAGACCCTTGATCAGCGCCCTGTCCTTCTGGACGTACGACGGATCGCCGCCGAGGAACATCCCCTGCGAGCCGGACTCCGGTGACTTGAAGACCGACTCCTTGCCCCTGATCCCGCGCCAGGTCTTCATCGCCGGGTACTGCTGGAGCAGGTACCGCGGGATGTACCAGCCGATCACGCCGGTGATTCCGTTCGTCCCGAGGCTGACGACCGACTTCGACTTCTCGTACGGCGTGCCCGGCAGGTTCTGCCAGTCCTCCAGCACGATGTCGATCTTTCCGTCCGCCATCGCCTGGAACGCGGGCTGTCCTTCGGTGATGTTGAGGACCTTCACCTTGCACTTGAGCCTCGTCTCGAGGACGTTCTTGATCACGTAGACGTTCGCTGTGGAGCCCACCCACGAGTTCTCGTTCAGGACGACGTCGCCGCACGCCGCGGCGCGAGGCCCTGCGACCGCCCCCGCCACGAGTACGAGCGCCGTCGCCACCACGAGGCCCAGACCTGCGAGGCGAAGCCGCCTCCGGTCGAGACGATCGAGCATCCGATCCTCCTTCTGTTCGCCGTTCTTTTCGATGTGGTCGATCAACCGAGACCCTCCTTCCGTGCCTTGCGGGTGCCCTGCGTCACCCGATCCAACGTGATCCCGAGCGCCAGGATCGCGAACGACGCGATCACGCCCTGGCCGAAGTACCCGCGGACGAGGCCCTGCGCGACCTCGTATCCGAGCCCGCCCGAGCCGACGAGGCCGCCGATCACGACCACGGCGAGCACCATGATGATCCCCTGGTTGACGCCGAGCATGATCGCGTCACCGGCGAGCGGAATCTTTACCTTCGTCAGCACCTGACGGCGCGTCGCTCCGAATGCGCCCGCGGCCTCGACCGATTGCGGCGCGACGTCGTGGAGCCCGCGCTCCACAAGCCGGACGACGACCGGGAACGCATAGAGCACGCCGGCCACGATCCCCGGGACGATCGAGACGGGCATCAGGTAGATGAACGGGATGATGTAGACGAGCTGCGGGAGTGTCTGCAGGACGTCGTTCACCGGTCGCATCGCCTTCGAGACGAGCTTGCTCTCAGCCGCCGCGATCCCCAGGCCGACACCGATCACCACCGCGATGAGCGTCGCGACGAGCACCTGCGAGAGTGTGTCCATCGCAAGCCCCCACACCCCCGTGACACCGATCGCGCCGAGCATTACGAACGTTGTCAACGCCGGCCGGAGCCCCGAGACGACGAAGGCCACGAAGGTCAGCCCGAGGAGCGTCGTGAACCACGGCCCCTCGACCAGAAACTGCTGGAGCGGGAGCAGGAGCTTCTGAAGGATGAAGATCCCGGTCGGCTCGGTGACGGAGAAGATCCACGACGTCGGGTCTTGCACGTAGTCCAGCACGCTCTGGATTCGGGTGAGGAGCCACTCCTGCGCGGTCACCGTCCTCTGCCGGACGCCCGCTGCGGCGGGGTAGGTGCTCCCGACGCCCGCGAGCTTCGCAGCCGCGATGACGACGACGATGCCTGCGGCGACCGCGGCTGTCTGCAGCCGGACGATCCGCAGGCGGGCGGCGTCGAGATGGCGGCGCGCAGGATCGGTGCGCTCGGCGATCGCCTCGGTGGCCCGGTCGAGCGCGATCGCCATGACGACGATCACGAGCCCGGCGAGGAGCGCCACGGACGGGGTCGAGGAGAGGCCGCTGTTGACGACGGCCCCGAGGCCGCCGCCGCCGATGAGACCGGCGATCACGACCATCGAGAGCGCGAACAGGATGGTCTGGTTCACCCCGAGGAGCACCATGCGCCGCGCGAGCGGCAGCTGCACCTTGGTCAGCATCTGCGTCCGCGTCGAGCCCATCGAGGCCGCCGCCTCGACCGTGTTCACCGGGACGCCGCGGATGCCGAGCGCCGTGATCCGCACCGAGGGTGGGATCGCGTACACCATCGTCGCCACGACGGCGGCGGCCGGGCCGACAGAGAAGAGGATCACGACCGGCATCAGGTAGGCGAACGCCGGGACGATCTGGGCGGCGTCCAGGACGGGCGTGAGGAACCGCGCGACCTGCCGCGAGCGACCCGCCGCGATCCCGAGCGGGATGCCGACCGCGAGCGAGAGGCCGACGGCGGCGAGCATCAGCGCCAGGGTCTGGACGCTCTCCGCCCAGAGCCCGGTGAGGGCGAAGAGGGCGAACGCGGCGAGCGTGATCAGCGCCGCTCGGAGGCCGCCGAACCGCCAGACGAGGAGCGTTCCGGCCGCCCCCGTCCCCACCCAGGTCAGCCAGAGGAGGAGCTCCTCGAGCCAGCGGACCAGATCGTCGATAAGCGCACGGAACCCGTCGAAGACGGCGAACACGACGTTCTTGTCCTCGGCCGAGCGCTGCTCGATCAACCAGACCTGAAACCGGTCGAGCTCGAACTGGAGGGTCTCCCAGGCGAGCCGGGAGGGCCAGGGATACTCGAGACGGAGCGCGCGATAGGCGAGCCACATCGCCGCGATCACCAGGGCGACCTGCACGGGCTGTCCCCGCCACCACGGGCGGTGTGAGAGTGCGGGGGTGGTGACGACGGTGCTCGCCTCGGCGACGACGCCCGACATCAGCCCCCCTCTCCGGCGATCGCCTCGAGCACGCTGACGCGGTCGACGACCCCGACGACGCGGTCGTCGTCCACGGCGAGGACGGGTCGCTCGCTGCCTGCGAGCGCCGGGATCGCGTTGCGCACGATCGTGCCGACGTCGAGCCGCGGCCCGTCGAGCGCTTCCCCCGGCTCGGGGTCGCGCATGACCCAGCGGAGGGTCAGCACCTGGCTCCGTGGGACATCCCGCACGAAGTTTTCGACGTACTCGTCCGCGGGAGCGCCGACGACCTCCTCCGGCGTCCCGAGCTGGACGATCGCGCCGTCTCGCATGATCGCGATCCGGTCGCCAAGCCGGAGGGCCTCCGAGAGGTCGTGCGTGATGAAGACCATCGTCTGCCCGGTCTCGACCTGGAGGCGACAGACCTCGTCCTGCATGTCGCGGCGGATGAGCGGGTCGAGCGCGCTGAACGGCTCGTCGTAGAGCATTACCTTCGGGTTGCCCGCGAACGCGCGCGCGACCCCGACCCGCTGCTGCATCCCGCCAGAGAGCTGGTCGGGGAACTGGTCGGCGGCATCCTCGAGGCCCACCACGCGGAGGACCTCGCGGGCACGGCTCAGGCGCTCCGACTTCGGCATTCCGCGGATCTCGAGTCCGAAGGCGACGTTGTCGATCACGCGCCGATGGGCGAGCAGACCGAAGTGCTGGAAGATCATCGCGACGTCGTTTCGCCGCAGGTCGCGGAGCTCCGCGGCACCTGCTGCCCTGACGTCCCGGCCGCCGATCGAGATCTCGCCCGCTGTGGGCTCGATCAGTCGGATGAGGGTGCGGACGAGCGTCGACTTGCCGGAGCCGGAGAGGCCCATCACCACGAAGACCTCACCGGGCAGGACCTCGAACGAGACGTTGCGTACCGCGGCGACGCACCCCGTCTTCTCGCGCAGCTCTGCCCGCTCGAGCGCGGCATCGGGCGTGCCGACGATGCGGTCCGCCTTCGGGCCGAAGACCTTCCAGACCCCCGACGCCCTGATCAGCGGCTCCACACAGCTGATATATCAACCTGCCGCCTGTCGTGTCCATGCTCCGCATGGACACGTAGGTGGCTCTGGCGTCAGCCAGAGACACCCTGCAAGCGAGTGGCGACCTCGAACCTCACGCCCTGGGCGAGCGGCAGCTCGTCGGTGTAGTTCACCGTCGCGGTCTGGCGCCGCATGTAGGCCCGCCACGCATCCGAGCCGGACTCACGACCTCCCCCGGTCTCCTTCTCGCCGCCGAAGGCCCCGCCGATCTCGGCGCCGCTCGGCCCGATGTTGACGTTCGCGATCCCGCAGTCGGAGCCCGTAATGGAGAGGAACCGCTCGGCTTCGCGCAGGTCGGTAGTGAAGATCGAGGAGGCGAGCCCCTGCGGCACGTCGTTCTGGAGCGCGATCGCCTCGTCGAGCTCGTCGTAGACGAGCATGTAGAGGATCGGCGCGAACGTCTCGCGTCGCACGACGTCGGTCTGGGCGGGCATCCTGACGATCGCCGGCTCGGCGTACCAAGCATCGGGCCAACGGTCTTCGTGGACGCGCCCGCCACCGACGACGAGCTCGCCGCCGTCCGCCGCGGCGTCGCCGATCGCCGCCTCCATCCGACCGAATGCCTCGCCGGTGACGAGCGGGCCGACGAGCGTGCCCTCGTCGCGGGGGTCGCCGACCGTCACGCTCAGGTATGCCGCCGCGAGCCGCCCGACGAGCTCGTCCGCGATCGAGCGGTGGACGATCACGCGGCGGAGGCTCGTGCACCGCTGTCCGGCGGTGCCGACCGCCGAGAAGAGGACAGCCCGTACGACGAGGTCGAGATCGGCGCTCGGTGTAACGACAGCCGCGTTGTTGCCGCCGAGCTCGAGGAGCGAGCGGCCGAGCCGCGCTGCGACCCGCGGTGCGAGCTCCTTACCCATCGCGGTCGAGCCGGTGGCCGACACGAGCGGGATTCGTTCGTCCTCGGCGAGCTGGCGAGCGCGGTCGGCGCCCCCGAGGACGAGCTCGAAGAGTCCGTCCGGCACGTCGCCGAACCGAGCCGCGGCCCGCTCGAGCAAGCTCGTCGTCGCGATCGCCGTGAGCGGCGTGCGCTCGGACGGCTTCCAGAGCACGGGATCACCGCAGACGAAGGCGAGTGCTGCATTCCAGCTCCAGACGGCGACCGGGAAGTTGAACGCGCTGATCACCGCGACGGCGCCGAGCGGATGCCAGGTCTCCGTCAACCGGTGCCCCGGCCGCTCGGACGCGATCGACCGTCCGTAGAGCTGGCGCGAGAGACCGACCGCGAAGTCGGTGATGTCGATCATCTCCTGCACCTCGCCGAGGCCCTCCTGCGCGATCTTGCCCACCTCGAGCGTCACGAGCGCGCCGAGTGTCTCCTTCTCGCGCCGGAGCTCGTCGCCGAGCAACCGCACGAGCTCGCCACGACGAGGTGCAGGCACCTCGCGCCACGCGTCGTAGGCTGCCGCCGCCCGGGCGATCGCAGCGTCCGTGCCCGCCTCGTCCGTCCGCTCGACCCGTCCGATCTCCTCGCCGGTGATCGGGGTGCGGACGACGACATCGCCATCGCTGACCCGCGCCGGATCGACGCCGAGACGGGTCAGGAGCGCCGCAGCGTGGGACGTCGTGTCGAGCGTCGCCATCGGGCGCAAGTCTATGGGGACTGTCCCCGCACGGGCTTGTCCCCCGCGCGACCCGTGAACGCGCAAAGCACGCGCCAGGACAATCCCACAGAGGTCAGTCTCCTTCGGGTCGAGACCCCGGCGTCAGACCGTCGCGAGCTCCGGAACAAGGCGCCCTGAGTCGTCGAACCGGGCATTCCAGCGCGCGTACGTCGACTCGACCTCGTCGACGTCGTGCCCTCGGTCGGCGATCCTCACGGGCTGGGCGGCGTCGGGGGTGACGCGGTACTGGTACCAGGTGATGTCCCAGGCGAAGGTCAGCACCGTCTCCTCGTTGACACCGGCGAGTGGGACGATCGAAACCCTCGGCTCGCCGAGGCTCTTGGCGACCCCGGCAACGGTGCGACGAAAGGTCGACTGGTTGAACAGGTCGGCCGCCTCGACGAGAGCCAGCTCATCGTCCGAGAGACGGCGCAGGATCGGGTCGGAGAGGACCGGCTGGGTTTCCTCCTCGCGCGTCCCGAGGAGCGTCTGCCAGAGCGTCTTCTGCCGCCTGCGCCGCGGATGCTGCTGGAGCGCGGGTGAGACGGCGTGACCCTCGCGCACCCAGCCGCTGTCGAGCGCGACCTCGCTGCAGAGCGGGCAGACGTCGACGAACTCGTGGCCGTCGGGCGAGAAGCGCAGCGTGTGCTCGCCCGTCAGGAGCGTCCGCTCGCAGATCGCACACGTGCGCGTGACGTTCATCTTGATGACCTTCATGGGCCGCCCACTATAGAGCCTTCCCCACAGAATCCACAGCCTGTGGAAAAGCTCGAAGAGCACGTGTCCGACTGAAGTCGGAGACTGGGGGTGTGACGGGCTTCAGTCCGACACGTGCTCTTCCTCACGACGAGGCGGCTTCCCTTGCCCTCCGCGTCTCGTCGACGATCTTCTGGGCGACATGGGCGGGCACCTGGTCGTAGCGGAGCATGTGCATCGCGTAGTCGCCGCGCCCCCCCGTCATCGAGGTGAGCGACTGCGCGTAGGTCAGGAGCTCGGCCATCGGTACCTCGGCCTTGATAGTCGTCATCCCGGCCTGTGGCTCCATCCCGTTCAACCGCCCCCGCCGTGAGTTGAGGTCGCCGTTGACGGCGCCAACCGCCTCGTCGGGCACGGTCACCTCGAGCTCCATGATCGGCTCGAGCAGCACCGGGTCGGCGTTCGCATATGCCTCCTTGAAGGCCATCGAGCCGGCGATCTTGAACGCCATCTCCGAGGAGTCCACGTTGTGGTATTGGCCGTCGACGAGCCGGACGCGGACGCCCTGGACGGGCGCACCCGCGAGCTCGCCGTGCTGCATCGCCTCCTGGATGCCCTTGTCGACCGCCGGCCGGTAGCTCTGGGGGATCACGCCGCCGACGATCTTGTCGACGAACTCGTAGCCCTGGTGACCCTCGATCGGCTCGAGCACGATCTCGCAGTCGCCGAACTGACCGCGACCACCCGTCTGCTTCTTGTACCGATGCCGGGCGCGAGACTCCTTGCGGATCGACTCGAAGTAGGGAACGCGTGGCTGGTGGAGCTCGACATCGACCCCGAAGCGGCGCTTCGCGCGCTCGAGCGCGACCTCGACGTGCATCTGGCTCATCCCGGCGAGGATCTCCTCGCCGGTCTGCGGGTCTCGCCGGAGACGCAGGGTCGGATCCTCCTCGGCGAGGCGCTTGATGGCGGCGGCGACCTTCTCCTCCTCACCCTTGATCCGCGGTGTGACCGCGAAGCTCATCACGGGCTCCGGGAAGCCGAAGCTCGGCGGTGAGACGTCGACCTCGCGGTCGGTCAGGAGGTCGCCGGTCTGGACGTGCTTCAGCTTGGCGACCCCGCCGATGTCCCCCTCGCCGAACTCCTTCACGGGCGACGTTGCCTTCCCCTGGAGCTGGACGAGCGAGCCCAGGCGCTCCTTCGAGTGCTCCCGGTGCTCGATGAGCGTCGTCTCGGTCGTGATCTCGCCCTCGAGGACACGGAAGAGGTTGATCTTCCCGGCGAACGGGTCGGCGATCGTCTTGAAGACGAACGCGGCGGTCGAACTGCCGTCGGCCTCGAAGGGGGCGCCGCTCTTCGCGGGCGACGGGACGCCCTCGATCAGCAGGTCGAGCAGAGCGCGGGTGCCGAGATTCTTCGACGCGACCGAGCAACCGACCGGGAACACCTCGCCGCGGGTGACACCGAGCTTGAGCGCGGCAGCGACCTCGTGCGGGTCGAGCTCCTCACCCTCCAGATAGCGCTCCATGAGCGCCTCGTCGATCTGTACGACCTCGTCGAGCAGCTTCTCGCGGTACTCCTGCGCCTGCGCGACCATCGACTCGGGAATCGCGACCGGATCGTCTTCCTTCTCGCCGTCCGGATTGAGGTACGCGCACATGTGAAGCACGTCCACGATCCCCTCGAGCTCGTGCTCGGCGCCGATCGGGATGTGCACCGCGACGCACTTGGAGGAGAACTGCTCCTGAATCTGACCGAGTGTCCGGAAGAAATCGGCGCGCTCGCGGTCGAGCATGTTGATCACGAGGACACGGGCAAGGCCACGCTCCTCGGCGAGCTTCTTCACGCGGGCGGTGCCGACCTCGAACCCCATCACCGCGGAGACGACGACGAGCGCGCCCTCGACG
>JACDBY010000327.1 GCA_013694685.1 Actinomycetota bacterium | reverse complement strand
AAGAGCACGTGTCCGACTGAAGTCGGACACACGTCCATGGCACAGAGGCGGTTCGAGCAGCAGGATTCGGCTTCTGTCGAATCCTGCTTGGCGAAACCGGAGAACAACCCCGCGCCACGCCGACGCGAGGAAAATGCAGACTTGTCGCGTGCGGATCGCCGTCGTCGGTCACGTCGAATGGGTTCGCTTCGCGCGCGTCGAGCGAGTGCCCGGCGCCGGGGAGATCGCGCACTCGTACGAGGAGTGGGAGCAGGCCGGCGGCGCAGGGGCGGTGGCGGCGGTGCAGCTCGCGCTGCTCGCCGACGAGTGTCATCTGTTCACAGCCCTCGGTGGGGACGACCTGGGCACGCGCGCGCGTGTGGAGCTCGAGAGCCGCGGCGTCGTCGTGCATGCCGCCCCCGACGAACGATCCCAGCGCTGGGCGTTCACCCATGTCGACGACAACGGCGAGCGAACGATCACGACCGTCGGTCCGAAGCTCCGTCCACGGGGGCACGACGACCGGTTGCCGTGGCACGAGCTCGCGGAGCTGGACGGCGTCTTCTTCGTCGCGGGCGACGTCGACGCGCTCGTGCACGCGCGGCGGGCGCGCGTACTCACGGCGACCTCGCGCGAGCTCGAGGTGCTGCAACGCGGCGGCATCGAGCTCGACGCGCTCGTCGGGAGCGGGGAGGACGACGCCGAGCGGTACCTGGGCGGCGAGCTCGAGCCGGCGCCGCGTCTCGTCGTCACGACCTCGGGTGCGCTCGGTGGGTGGGCGCGGCCCGGCGGGCCGTTCACCGCAGCCGACCCCCCAGGTGCGATCGTCGATTCATACGGTGCGGGCGACAGCTTTGCCGCGGGACTCACCTTCGCGCTCGCCGCCGGTCGCGCGGGCACGCACGCGATCGGCTTCGCGGCTCGCTGCGGAGCGGCAGCGATGACCGGGCGAGGTGTGTCCCCGCAGCGAGTCTCGGTCGACTGACCGCAGCGACGAACCGCACCGTGCCTCGCGAGCAACGTCCCGGCTCACCGCCTAGCGGGAAGCTGCCCTCCGCGACGCAGGAGCCCCGGGTCAGCGGCTGATCGTGAACGAGAGCTGGGCGACAACGACGCCGTCGATCTTCGCGCGGCAGCCCCAGCTTCCCGGGCGGGAAGGTCTCCGGATACGTGTAGAAGGCGTAATAGGCACCGCCGTCCGGGTCGTGGCCTCGTAGAGTTCCTTGCCGTCGTAGAGGAAGGCGATCGCGTCGTGGCGCCGTTGTTGTTGACGGCCCGCAGCGTGCAGTAATCCGCGTGACGCGCGCGATCGTCCCGCCTGCCGCACTTGACGTGCAGGTCGGGATGCCGCCGTTGTTTCGTGTCCTACGCGGCCGTACCGGTGAGCCGCGGTTCACAAGACCGCCCGAGTTGCGTCGGTTCGGTCTCGCTCGCGAGGCGCACCTCGATGGAGTACTTGCAAAGTGGAGGTAAGTGGCGTAGAGTGGGGAATCGTGGAGATCAGGAACGAGATCGACCACCACTTCGGGCGATGTTCATCGGCACCTACGAGCACACGATCGACGACAAGAGCCGGCTCACGCTGCCGGTTCGCTTCCGCGCCGAGCTCGGCACGGCGGTCGTCCTCAGCCGCGGGCTCGACGGCGTCGTGGCCGTGTATCCGCGCGGGGCGTGGACGGACGGTGTGCAGACTCGCATCGCCGCGCTCGATCCACTGTCGCGAAGGGCGCGTGAGCTCCAGCGCTTCTTCTTCGCCGGTGCCTCCGAGGCGACCGTCGACAGCCAGGGTCGCATTCTCGTCCCGGGTGCCCTCACCGCGTACGCGAGCCTCGAGCGAGAGGTCGTGGTGACCGGCATGAACGACCACCTGGAGCTTTGGAACCCGACCTCGTGGTCGGAGCACATGGAGGCCGTCGAAGGGGGGAGCGCCGAAGATGCAGCCGAACATCTTGCCGATCTCGGACTCTGATCACGTCCCGGTGCTCGGCGACGAGGTGCGCGAGCTCCTCGCCGTCCAGCCGGGGGAGACGGTCGTCGACGCCACGTTCGGTGCGGGAGGTCACGCGCGCCTCCTGGCTGAGGATCTCGATGGTCGAGGAAAGCTCGTCGCGATCGACCGCGATCCCGGCGCAAAGCCGTACTTCGACCGCTTCAAGGCGGTCGCGCGTGTCGAGGTGCGCTTCCTCCGCGGCGATTTCGGGGTCGTGCTGACGCAGCTCGCCGCCAACGAGATCAAGGCCGACGCGATCCTGCTCGACCTCGGGGTCTCGTCGATGCAGATCGATCGGCCCGAGCGAGGCTTCTCGTACGCGACCGACGCGCCGCTCGACATGCGCATGGATCCGTCTTCCGAGCAGAGCGCCGCTGCGATCGTCAACACGTGGGGCGAGTCCGAGCTGGTCTCGATCTTCCGGCGGTACGGTGAAGAGCGCTTCGCGGTCCCCATCGCGCGCGCGCTCGTCCGACGCCGGACGGAACGCCCGTTCACGCGCACCGGCGAGCTCGTCGACACGATCAAGCTGGCGATCCCCACCCCGGCGCGGTTCGGAGAGGGTCATCCGGCCAAGCGCGTCTTCCAGGCGCTGCGGATCGCAGTGAACGACGAGCTCGCGCAGCTCGAGGAGGCGCTGCCTGCTGCGCTCGAGATGCTCCGTCCCGGGGGTAGGCTCGCCGTGATCTCGTTCCACTCGCTCGAGGACCGGATCGTGAAGCGGTTCTTCGCGGCGCAGGCGAAGGGCTGTACGTGCCCGCCCGACTTCCCGACCTGCATCTGCGGGAAGGTGCCGACGCTTCGTCTCCTCACGCGCAAGCCGGTGCGCCCCGGCTCGGCCGAGACGGATGCGAACCCGCGCGCCGCCTCCGCCCGGCTCCGCGCCGCGACGAGGGCTGGCTGATGTCGACGGTCGCCCAGACGACCGTACGGAGACGGCGGACGACGACCCGCGCTCGAAGCGGGCGTGGCGTGTTCACGGGAGGCGTCGTCTGGATCGTCGCGATCGCGGCGCTCCTGGCCGGCGTCGTCGCGGTCAACGTCCTCGCGCTGCGCCTCAACGTCGAGCTCGACGAGCTTCGTCGCACCCGCGCGGAGCTCAGGGCAGAGATCGCGACGACCCGCGCGCAGCTCTCGACCGCGTCAGCGAACGAGCGCATCGTCCACGACGCAGTGTCGAGGCTCGGGCTCGTGGAGCACGATCCGAACCGCACGACCAACCTCAACCTGAACCGGCCGTGAGCGACCGCCGGGCGAACGCGAGGATCCGGATCCTCGTACTCTGCTTCGGGGGGATCTTCGTCGCCGCACTCGGTCGCGCCGCCTGGATCCAGGTCGTCGACGGGTCGGGCTACGAGGCGATGGCATCGCGGCAGCATCGCGAGACGATCGAGATCCCCGCCGGACGTGGGACGATCTACGACAGAACGGGGAAGCCGCTCGCGATCGGCGAGCAGGCGACGACGGTCTACGCGGATCCGCGCCACGTCGTCGCACCCGCGAAGGCGGCGGTGAAGGCGTCGACGGCACTAGGTCTCGACCCGGACGAGCTGTACCCGACGCTCCGCAACCGGACGAAGCGATTCGTCTTCGTCGACCGCAAGGCGGACCCCGTCAAGGCGAAGGCGCTGCAGGACATGGGTGTCGCGGGGATCGGCTTCTACCCCGAGGAGCGCCGCTCCTATCCACAGGGTCGGGTCGCCTCGCACCTGCTCGGCTTTGCCGGAACGGACAACAGAGGTCTCGACGGGCTCGAGCGGTCGCTCGACAAGACCCTCGCGGGTAAGTCCGGGTACGAGATCGTCGTCCGCGATCCCTCCGGCCACGCGATCGACGTCGTGAAGTCGCGCGAGGAGCGGCCGGGTCGCAACGTCGTCCTGACGCTCGATCATCAGCTCCAGGCGAATGCGGAGCAGCTCCTCTCGGCGTACGCGGGTCGCTGGCGTGCAAAGGGCGCAACCGCGATCGTCATGGATCCGCGCACCGGGGCGATTCTCGCGATGGCGAACGCGCCCACGTTCGACGCCAACGGGTTCACGTCGGCGCCTGCCGAGGCGCGCCGCAACCGGGCGGTCACGGATCTCTACGAGCCGGGCTCGACCTTCAAGATCGTGACCGTCGCAGCGGCGCTCGAGGACAACGTCGTCGCTCCCGACTCGTCGTTCGTCCTGGCGCCGACGATCAAGGTCGCCGACCGCGTCATCCGCGAGGCCCACACGCGCGGGACGGAACGCATGTCGGTGCGCCAGATCCTCGCGGAGTCCTCGAACGTCGGCACGGTCACGCTCGCGCAAAGGCTCGGGGGAACCCAGCTCGCGTCGTGGATCGATCGCTTCGGCTTCGGCTCGCTGACCGGCTCGGAGCTGCCCGGCGAGAGCGCGGGCATGGTGCTTCCGTACCGGAGCTGGTCCGGCTCCACGATCGGCACGGTCCCGATCGGGCAGGGCATCGCCGTGACGCCGCTCCAGATGGTGAGCGCCTACGCCGCGATCGGGAACGGCGGCGTGATGGCACCCGCCCATGTGATCAAGAAGATCGGCGGGAAGAAGGTGCGCCACGGCAAGGGCAGGCGGATCGTCTCGAAGCACACGGCCGACCGGATGACGGCGATGTTCCGCGACGTCGTCGTCGAGGGCACCGGCACCGAGGCCGCGATCCCCGGCTACACCGTCGCCGGGAAGACGGGGACCGCGAACAAGGTCGAGAACGGCGTCTACGCGTCGAAGTACGTCGCCTCCTTCGTCGGCCTCGTACCCGCGCGCAACCCGCGGCTCGCGATCCTCGTGATGGTCGACGAGCCGAAGGGGCAGATCTGGGGCGGTGTCGTCGCGGCACCGCTCTTCCGGGACATCGCCCGCTTCGCGCTCCAGTACCTCGAGGTGCCGCCCGACGCGCCGGAGTCGAAGCGCTCGACGGCGCTCCTCGCCTCGTCGGTGCTCCCGACGCCGTAGGACCGGACGGGTCCGGTCCCTACAATCCGGTCGATGCAGCTCGACGCGCTGATCCGCGCGGTCGCGCCGAGCGAGGTGATCGGCCGCCGTGACGTCGAGATCGTCGACCTCACGCACGACACGAGGCAGGTCCGCGACGGAAGCCTCTTCTTCTGCGTCCCCGGGGTCGTGAGCGACGGGCACGAGCTGGCCGCTGCCGCGCTCGAGGCCGGCGCGGTAGCACTCGTCGTCGAGCATCCCGTCGAGGTCGCGCTGC
Organism: Actinomycetota bacterium; assembly: GCA_013694685.1. Taxonomy (GTDB): domain Bacteria; phylum Actinomycetota; class Thermoleophilia; order Gaiellales; family Gaiellaceae; genus Gaiella. Next base: position 2,882 of record JACDBY010000327.1, on the reverse strand, counting down.
CGCAACTCGTCGTCGAGTCGACCCGTGCGGCCATGGCGGTCGCCGCCGACGCGTTCTTCGGCTCGCCGACCGACCGTCTCACGGTCGCGGGTGCGACGGGAACGAACGGGAAGACGACGACCACGTTCCTCCTCCGCTCGATCCTCGAGACCAACGGTCGTTCCACCGGTGCCGTCGGCACGGTCGAGTGGGTGGTCGGCGGTACGGGGCGGCCCGCACCGCACACGACGCCGGAGTCGATCGAGCTCCAGCGGCTCTTCAGCGAGATGCTCGACGCCGGTGACGAGGCGGTCGTGCTCGAGGCGTCGTCGCACGGTTCGCACTTCCGCCGGCTCGACCGCGTCCGCTTCGACGCGCTCGTCTTCACGAATCTCACGCAGGAGCACCTCGACCTGCACGGAAACATGGACGAGTACTTCCAGGCGAAGCGCCGCCTCTTCACGGGCGTCACGCCGCCACCGGCCGCCGTCAACGTCGGCGACCCGTACGGCAGGCGCCTGGCGGACGAGCTCCGTGGCACGCATCGTGCGCCGCTCGTCACATACGGGCTGCGCCCGGAGGCGGAGGTGCGCGCGGACGAGCTGGTGCTCGGGCCGCACGGCGCCTCGTTCACGACCGCGGGCCTGCGACTCGAGACGCCGCTCCTCGGGGTCTTCAACGTCGAGAACGTGCTCGGAGCGGTCGCTGCGGCGCTGCTCCTCGATCTCGACGAGGACGCGATCACGGAGGGCATCCGGCGGGTCGCGGGTGTGCCGGGCCGATTCGAGGCGATCGACGAGGGACAGCCCTTCACGGTGGTCGTGGACTACGCCCACAAGCCGGACGCGCTCGCTGCGGTGCTCGAGGCGGCACGCCCGCTCGGCGAGGGTCGTTTAACGGTCGTCTTCGGGGCCGGGGGCGACCGCGACCGCACGAAGCGTCCGGAGATGGGTCGCGTCGCCCGCGAGCTGGCGGACCGAATCGTCGTCACGAACGACAACCCGCGCTCCGAGGAGCCGCTCCAGATCGTCGAGGAGATCCTCCTGGGCGCGGGCACGGACGTCGAGGTCGACCTCGACCGCCGGTCGGCGATCGAGGCGGCGATCGCCGATGCTGCTCCGGGGGACATCGTCGTGATCGCGGGCAAGGGACACGAGCAGGGCCAGGACGTCGGCGGCGTCGTCCACCCGTTCGACGACCGTGAGGTGGCTCGCGAGGCGCTACGAGAGCTCCGTGGTCGGCGGTGACGACGCTTGTGTTGAATCAACACAAGCGTTGTCACGCCCGCCGCGGACGCAATCTGTCTGGCGTGACCACCAGTGCCCGCGTCAGCATGTGCGCCAGTCCCGTGGCCGCCGTGCGTGAGCTCGTGAAACCGTGTCACAAGCCAATGGGCGCGTGGCGGGGCGGGAGACGAGGCCGGGTCGCTGCGTGATCCCGCTCGGCTGGGAGGAGATCGAGGCGCTGGCTCTTGGTGAGCTCCGCAGCGCGCCGGCCGACGGCATCGTGCGCCGTGTCCACGACGACTCGCGCGACGCGCGGCCAGGCGATCTCTTCGTCGCGCTCAACACGGGCACCCGGTTCGTCGACGAGGCGCTCGCTCGTGGCGCCGCAACCCTCGTCCCGCGCGAGCAGGAATCGGCGCTCGCGGCGCTCGCCCGGCTCGTCCGCGACCGCTCCGATGCCCAGGTCGTCGCAGTGGTCGGCTCGACCGGCAAGACGACGACGAAGGATGCTCTGGCTGCGCTCAGCGCCGCCGTGACACCGACGGTGGCCGCGGACGCGAGCCGCAACAACGAGCTCGGCCTGCCGCTCACCGTGCTCCGGCTCGAGCCCGAGACGCGGGTGCTCGTGACCGAGATGGGGATGCGCGGGCTCGGGCAGGTTGCCGACCTCTGCCGTGTCGCGCGGCCAACGGTCGCGGTCGTGACGTCTATCGGCCCCGAGCATCTCGAGCTCGTCGGCTCGATCGAGAACGTGGCGCGTGCCAACGCCGAGGCGCTCGGGGCACTACCGGAGGGCGCCGTCGCCGTCGTTCCCGCGGACGAGCCGCTGCTCGAGCCGTACCTGCGCGATGACCTCGACGTACGGAGGTTCGAGCGCGCGACCGTGGAGCGGCTGGGGGAGGCGTGGGTGTTCCCGGTCTCCCGTCGCACCGTGCAGCTCGAGCTCCCGTTCACGCAGCGTCACCTCGCCGAGAATGTCCTCGCCGCGCTCGTCGCCTACGACGCACTCGGGCTGCCTCTGGAACGGGCGACAGACGGAGCCCCCGCGATCGCGCTCAGCCCTTGGCGCGGGGAGGTCACGGATCTGCGCGGTGGCGGTCTCGTCGTGAACGACGCCTACAACGCGAACCCGACCTCGATGCGCGCCGCCCTGCTCGACCTCACGGAGCGCGCGGCCGGCCGCCGACGCGTCGTGATCCTCGGCCAGATGGCGGAGCTCGGTGTCGACAGTCCGCGGTATCACGACGAGATCGCAGCGCTCCTCGCCGAGCTCAGGATCGAGGTCATCGTCGCGGTCGGTGACCCCGCGCGCGCCTACCTCGCCGGCGCGGCGGACGGTCGATTCGTGACCGACGCCGCGGCAGCCGCGCGTGTCCTCGACGTCCTCGCGCCGGGCGACGCGATCCTCGTGAAGGCGTCACGGGCGGTGGGCCTCGAAGGCATCCCCGCGCTGATCGAGAAACACGCACGGGCATGGTGAGAGTCCTCGTCGCGGGCCTCGTCGGGATGGTGATAGCCATCATCGTCGGGCCGACCTTCATCGACTGGCTGAGGAAGCGGTCGATCGGCCAGCACATCCGCGAGGAGGGCCCCGCCGGCCACGCGACGAAGCAGGGCACGCCGACGATGGGCGGGCTTCTGATCCTTTTCGCCGCCCTCGTTCCCGCGCTCGTCGTC
>JACDBY010000321.1 GCA_013694685.1 Actinomycetota bacterium | reverse complement strand
TGACCCTTGCACTCGAGGTACAAAAGCTCTGCGATCGCGAGCACCTCGACCGCGGCTCCCGGGCTCGGCGGCACCTGTCCGGCGAGCTCGAGCGCCTCCTCGCGGCTCGCGCAATCGACGACGTAGAAGCCGCCGACCGCCTCCTTCGTCTCCGCGAACGGGCCGTCGGTGACGAACGGCTTCTCGCCGGGGCGGACGACGGCTGCCGACTCACGTCCTGCGAGCGCTGCGCGAGCACGTACGCCCCGCGCTCGCGCAGCATCGCCGCGTAGGCTATGTGCTCACCGACGACGGCGCGGCGTTCGTCCGGCGTCAGCGCCGCCTCGGCCTCGTCGTCGCCGTGGATCAGGAACAGGAACTTCATCTCGTCTCCTTTGCCGGTTTCCACGCATGAGACGACTGCACACCCGCATCATCGACGTATGCTCGCGCAGAACGTGAGCACGACCCTCGACCTCCACGCCGCGCCGCTCGAGGATCTCCTCGCCGAGGCGCGTCGTCTGCGGCGCGGGCCGCTGGTCACGTACTCGCCGAAGGTCTTCATCCCGCTGACGACGTTGTGTCGCGACGTCTGCGGCTACTGCACGTTCGCGCGCCCGCCGCGGCGCGGGGAGCGCGCGTTCATGACGGAGGACGAGGTGCTCGCGATCGCTCGCGCGGGTGCTGCGGCCGGGTGCCGCGAGGCGCTCTTCACGCTCGGGGACAAGCCCGAGCTGCGCTACAAGGTCGCGCGTGAGGAGCTTCGAGCGCTCGGGTGTGAGACGACGATCGAGTATCTCGCGCGCTGCGCGCGGCTCGTCCTCGAGGAGACCGGCCTTCTCCCGCATCTGAACCCCGGCGTCATGACGCGCGAAGAACTCGAGCTTCTGCGGCCCGTCAGCGCCTCGATGGGGATCATGCTCGAGACGACCGCCGACCGGCTCGGGGAGCGGGGGGGACCGCACTGGGCCTCTCCGGACAAGATCCCGGCAGGTCGGCTGGAGACGATGCGCCTCGCAGGCGAGCTCCGAATCCCCTTCACGAGCGGGATCCTGATCGGGATCGGCGAGACGCGCGAGGAGCGGATCGATGCCTTGCTCGCACTACGCGCGCTCGGCGAGGAGCACGGGCACCTCCAGGAGATCATCGTCCAGAACTTCCGCGCGAAGCCGGGAACGCGCATGGCTTCTCACACAGAGCCGACGCTCGACGACCACCTGTGGACGATCGCGGTCGCGCGCATCCTGCTCGGCCCCGACTGGCACGTCCAGGCACCGCCGAACCTCGCCTACGACGACTTTCCTCGTCTGCTCGACGCCGGGATCGACGACTGGGGTGGCGTCTCGCCGGTGACGATCGATCACGTCAACCCGGAGGCGCCGTGGCCCCAGATCGAGCGCCTCTCGGAGGCGACGTCGAGGCGCGGGCTCGAGCTCGCGCCCAGGCTCGCGATCTATCCCGAGTACGTCGCAAAGCTCGACAGTTGGTGCGACCCCGCGGTCGCGAAGCACGTGCGCCGTGCCGCCGACGCGGTCGGGCTCGCCCGCGACGACACATGGGCGCCAGGCGAGCCGGCCAGCCTCCCGTTTCTCGTGCGCCGCGGCGCCGCGCCGCTCGAGCTCTCCAGCGACGAGCTCGGCGAGGACGAGCTGACGCGCTTGCTCGAGTCGCGTGGGGGAGAGATGAACCGTGTGCTCGCTGCCGCCGACCGGCTTCGCCAAGAGGTCTGCGGCGACGAGGTCACGTACGTCGTCACCCGGAACATCCAATACACGAACGTCTGCTATTTCCGCTGCGGCTTCTGCGCCTTCTCGAAGGGAAAGCTGGCGAGAAACCTGCGCGGCGCGCCCTACCTCGTTCCGCGAGAGGAGATCGTCCGCCGCACGCGCGAGGCGTGGGAGCGCGGCGCGACCGAGGTCTGCCTGCAGGGCGGGATCCACCCGGCGTTCACGGGCGACTACTACGCAGACGTCGTGCGCGCGATCAAAGAGACCGTCCCCGGTATCCACGTCCACGCGTTCTCCGCGCTCGAGATCTGGCAGGGGGCGGCCACGCTCGGCCTCGCGCTCGAGGAGTACCTCGCGCACCTGCGCGATCTCGGCCTCGGATCGCTGCCCGGAACGGCCGCGGAGGTGCTCGACGACGAGGTGCGGCGGATCATCTGCCCGGACAAGGTGACGACCTCGCAATGGCTCCGAGTGCACGACGCCGCGCACCGGGTCGGGCTACGCTCGAACGTGACGCTGATGTTCGGTCACGCGGACACGCCGAGGAGCTGGGCGCGTCACCTCTTGCGCGCACGCGAGCAGCAGCAGCGATCAGTCGGCGCAAGCCCGGAATCCACTAGCGCGGATTCCGGGCGCGCAAGGGCAGAGCTCTGCTGCGAGAGCTCGGGCGGGTTCACCGAGTTCGTGCCGCTCCCGTTCGTGCCGATGGAGGCGCCGATGTACGTGAAAGGACTTGCGCGGCGCGGGCCGACCTTCCGCGAGACATTGCTCGTGCACGCCGTCGGTCGGCTGGCGCTGCACCCCTGGATCACGAACATTCAGGCGTCCTGGGTCAAGCTCGGCCCAGAAGGCACTCGAGAGGTGCTCAGGGCGGGCGTCAACGATCTCGGGGGAACACTCATGAACGAGTCGATCTCCCGCTCGGCCGGCGCCGAGTACGGGCAGGAGCTGCCACCCGAGCGCATGGAGGAGCTGATTCGTTCCGCGGACCGCGTGCCGCGGCAGCGGACGACGCTCTACGGCGACCCGAAAGAGGAGCGCGTGCGCGCCTCGTTCGGCGCCTCCCCGCTCGCCCCGCCGCTGAACCCTCCTGTCAAGGAAGCCGGCCTTGTGGCTCCGCCGCGCCTGGTTAGGCCCGGGCTCGTCGCTCGCGGTCGGTAGCGATGAACCATCTCGCGCTCGCGGTCTCCGATCAGGCTCGGTCCCGCAGCTTTTACGAGCGGTATCTCGGGTTCTCCGCTGAGCCGACGCCTCGCGAGGACGGCGTCTTGATCCTGCGCAACGCCGCCGGGTTCTCACTCGCGCTCGGCGAGACGGACGAGCCGATCCGGGTGCCGGAGTTCCTGCACTTCGGGGCGGGTCTTCCGGACGCAGACGAGGTGCGTCTCTTCCGTCGCCGGCTGGCCGCAGACGGCGTCGCGATCGTCGGTGAGTGGGACGAGCCCGACTACGCGAGCGTCAAGTTCCGCGACCCGGACGGCTACGTGGTCGAGGTCTCCTGGGAGCCTGAGTAGTCGGCCTCGTGCGCCAGAAGGTCGTCGATGGCTTCGCGCCGGCGGATCACCGTTGCCTCGCCGTCTCGCACGAGAACCGCCGCGGGACGCGGCGTCGCGTTGTAGTTCGAGCTCATCGTAAGGGTGTACGCGCCTGTCACCGGGACGGCGAGCAGGTCTCCGGGCCGCGGCTCCGGCAGCTTGACGTCGTCGATCAGCACATCGCCAGACTCGCAATGAAGGCCGGCGATGCTCACCACCTCGGTCGGCGCCTCCTCGGCCCGCGCAGCCGAGAGCGCCGTGTAGCGCGCGCCATAGAGCTGCGGACGCGGATTATCGGACATGCCGCCGTCGACGGCGACCCAGGTCACGCTCTCGAGTCGCTTGACGGAGCGGACCCGGTAGAGCGTGACGCCCGCTTGTCCGACGAGCGCGCGCCCCGGCTCGAGCAGCAGGCGGGGCTGGGGCAAGCCGTGCTCGTCCCACGCGCTAGCAACCGCAGCCGCGACGGTTCGCGCGAGCGCGCCGAGCGGCGCCTCGAGCTCTTCGAGGATGTGTCGGACGGCGAAGCCGCCTCCTGCGTTCACGAGCGCAGGCGTCCAGCCGAGCTCATCCCGGCAGCGGGCGGCGAACTCGGCAAGTAGCGCGATCGTCTTCTCATGCGAGGTCGTG
>JACDBY010000317.1 GCA_013694685.1 Actinomycetota bacterium | reverse complement strand
GGCAGGACGAGGAGCGTGCGGCGGCGGATCCCCCTCCGATAGCCGTCGAGCAGGAGCCACAGGACACCCGTGAAGAGCGGTAGCGCCGCCGTTTGAGCGCGGATCGTCCAGCCCCACGGGCCGGCTAGTACGGCAAAGAACCCGATCAGGAAGGTCGAGCGCGACGACGCTCCGAGCGAGCGGGCCGAACCGGCCGCCAGCGAGAGCGCGAGCAGCACGAGCAGCACGTCGAGCACGACCACCGCGCGCAATCCGGCGAGCTCGTGTGCGCCGTAGAAGACGAGCTGGGCGAGCCACTGCTGGTCTATCCAGGTCGCCCCCTGCCCGAGGATCGTGATCTCCTCTGTCCGCGGCAGGCCGTGCTCGACGATCTCGCGCCCCGCCATCAGCGTCAGCCAGGTGTCGCCGACGACGAGCGCCGGCCCGAACACCGTGAGCAGCACGATCCCCACGAGCGAGACGAGGAGGATCGGGAACGGGCTCGTCTCGAGGGTCGAGCGGAGGCGTGATCGCATCGGCAGTCCGGGCTTGGGTCTCGGAAGACGAGCAGCAGTCGCTTGCTGCCGATCCATCGGCAGAGCAGGTGTCTGGCTCAAGCCAGACACCGAGTGGTGCGGATCCTCACGACGTGGGGTCCAACGTCCCCGAGCGCTCCGTCAGCCACCGCTCCACCGCAGCGACGACCTCCGACGCTTGCTTCAGCGCCTCACGTGCCTGCTCTGCCTCGAACGGAAAGCCGCCGTCGTCTGCAGTGCTTCGCTGCTCGAACAAGGATCGCAGCGCACGTCCCGCGGCTTCGTCAACTCCTTCCCGTCGCACGACGAGCTGGACGAACGCCGCGATCACTCCAGAGTGCTTCGAGCGCGTCTCGCCGAGAACAAGCAACGCTTCGGCGGCCGCGTAGAACGCCCCGTAGTACGCGCGCGAGACCGCTTGCGCATAGAACTCCCGCTCGAAGAGCACGCGTGCCGCCGCTAGCTCATCGCGGCTGCGAGCGAGGCGAGGCTCGGGTTGAGGGCTCACCCTACGGCCAACCCCTCCGCTCGGGCCCGAAGCACGAACGGGCCTGCTCGACCAAGGTCGGGTTCGGCCACCGGGAACGCCGTGACGACGGTCGCGTTGTCGAGGGAATGGCGCCAGAGGACGGCGTCCACCCGCTTCTGCTCCTCCACACGGAGCCGATCTCGTCGAGAACGACGAGGAGATCGATGTCGGACTCTGCGTCTGCGTCTCCGCGTGCCCACGAGCCGAAGAGGACGACCTCTCGAAGCCGCGCACCGTAGAGTCGCCGCAGCTCGCCTGCCACCGAACCGGCGACTACCAGAGCATCCATGCCTCGGATGATCGCACCAGGATCGGTTGCGCAGGGCTGCGTCAATGCGGTCTGGACGAAGGGCTAGGGTCGCTTCCGACCCTTGCCCGTGGCCGAGAGACCGCATCCGGACGATCCTGCGAGCGTGACCGTCGTCCCCGAGTCGACCGTGGTCGCAGCGACCTCGATGCCGTCGCTCGCCGACGTACCGGGAAGCCGTCCGAGCCGCTCCCTTGCGGTCGCGGCTCTGATCGGCATCCCGGCGTCGGCCGTCTTCCTCTTCCTCGCGGTTCGCGGGGTCGATCTGGGCGCCGTCTGGCGCACGCTCCAGGACGTGCGGCTCGCTCCGCTCCTGGGCGCGGTGGCGTGCATGGCCGTCGTCTACTGGCTGCAGGCCGCCCGCTGGCGGCGGATCGCCGACACGAGGCTCGGGCAGCGCCGCTTCGTGGAGATGGTCGTCGCCGGCGTGGCGGTGAACAACGTCCTGCCCGGTCGGGTCGGCGACCTGCTGCGGGCACGGTGGGTCTCACGCGGCGCCTTCTCCGGGGGGAAGGGCCTCGCGACCGTCGTGATCGACCGCGCGTTCGACATCCTCGCGCTCGCGGTGTTCCTCGGGGTGAGCCTCCCGTTCGTCACCGATGCCGGCTGGGTCGATCGAATCCTGGTCGGCACCGTCGCCGCCCTTGCCCTGCTCGTCTCGGTCGTCGTGGCCGCACGCGCCTACACGCGCCGCAGGCCGCGGGGCAGACGAAGGCACCGCGGGCTTCCGCGCCGGTTCGTCCGTGACACGCTCGAGGGACTCTCCGACCCGATCTCGAACACGAGGGTCGCGCTGCTCGCAGGGCTGAGCGTCGGGGCGTGGCTCACATGGGCCACGGCGGCGATCCTGGCCGCGAAGGCCGTGGGCATCGAGTTGTCGCTCGTCGAGGCTCTCTTCGTCACGGCGGCGCTCAACCTCGGCGTCGCGATTCCCTCCTCGCCCGGGTTCGTCGGGACGTACCAGTGGCTCGGCGTCTCGGCCCTCGGTGTCTTCGGGATCGCGAGCGAGGCGGGGCTCGCGTTCGCGATCGTGATGCAGGCGGTGTGGTACGTGCCCACCACGCTCGTCGGCGCAGGCCTACTCGTCGCGCAGGTGCGCGGGGGGTTCAGGATGGGGGCACCGGCCCGGGACCAATCCAGCGGCGGCGGCCAAGCCGGGCGGTGAGCACGGG
>JACDBY010000313.1 GCA_013694685.1 Actinomycetota bacterium | reverse complement strand
CCTCGGCCTTCGGCGCTGTCGTCGCCGACCCGGACGGAGCCGATGTCGTGATCGAGGCGGCGGGCACGGTCGAGGCGTGGCGCCGGGCGCTCGAGCTCGTCCGGCCGGGTGGCACCGTGCTCGCCTTCGGTGGCCTCCCGCGTGAGACGCGGGTAGAGGTCGACGCGTACAGGATCCACTACGAGGAGGTGCGCCTCCTCGGCGCCTTCCACCACACGCCGCGGACGTTCCGTGCCGCGCTCGCGTTCCTCGCGAGCGGCGCGTATCCGTTCGAGCGCCTCGTAACCCACGAGGTCGGGCTGGAGGGCGTCGCCGCGCTCTTCGACGATCCGCCGCGCGGCTACCTCAAAGCCGCCGTACGACCCTAGTCAGGCGACAACCGCGAGCCCCTCGGCGCTCGCGGCCCGCCGAAGCTCGACATCCCACGTGACGACGACGGGCCGGGCACGCGCGAAAAGGAGGGCTGAAGCGAGATGAATCGCGTCCATCCCCCGCAGGCCGTGTCGAACCGCGAGGGCGCCCGCGGCGGTCGCGGTGACCTCATCGACATCGACCGCGGTGACCGTCTCCCACTCGGTGCTGAGACGGCGCAAGGCGTCGGCCATCGCCTGACGGGAGAGTCGTCGCGCGCGACGAGCGGAGGCGATCGCAGCGCTCGTCTCTGCGTAGGTGATCCTCGACGAGACCAGTGGAGCTGTTCTCGTCCACAAGTCCCGAGAGTGGTCGGATCCCTCCTCGGCGAGGAAAAGCTTCGTCACCGCTGAGGAGTCGAAGTAGAGCGTCAGTAATCCTTCGCCCGGCGTTGTGCGAGCAGCGCATCGGTGACCGGATTGCCTACAACCGGAATCGGCGGAGGCAGCGGTCGACGCGGGCGCTTCGCCCGTGTCGCACGTCCCTCCCGGACGAGCTGGTCGATGATGTCCTCACCCGTGGCCGCCGCCAGCCTGACCTTCGGCTTTCCTCGCTCCGTCACCACGATGTCCTCGCCCGCAGCAGCTCGGTCGAGCCACTCGCTGAGGTTCTCACGCAGCTCTCTGACGCCGACCTCCACGGTCACATGGTCAAGCGTACATCTCTCCGCGTCAAGTGTCCACAATAGACAGGACCGTCTCAGGCGGTGAACAGGGTCAACTCGGGCTCGCGCTCGCCGCGCAGAAGCTCCAGATCGACCTCGACGCAGCCGAGCAGCCGCGCCTCGCAGAGCGTCCGCGCCTGCGGCTTCACGATCTGGGCCGCGAGGATCCCGCGACACTCGGCGAGCGCGGGGTCGCGTCGCAGCACCTCAAGGTAGCGCGAGAGCTGCTCGACCGCCTCGAGCGTTCCGACCCGCTTGATCTCGACCGCGACCCAGCCGTCGCGGGCGTCGCGGCACATCAGGTCGACGGGGCCGACCTCGGTGGGCCACTCGCGGCGCACGAGCCGCAGCCCGATCTCGACCGACGCGGGGCGGCCGGCGAGCGCTTCCTGCAGGTGCCGCTCGACACCGTCCTTCTCGAGCCCTGCTTCCTCCCCCAGCTCGTGCTCGAACTCGGCCAGCACCTCGGCGAGCCTGATCTCGAGCCGGTCCTCGCTGCGGCCGGCCCGCTTGCGCACGACGATCATCCCCTCGCCGTACTCGATCACGGTCGGCGGGGTCATCCAGTTGAGCGGCTTGTAGCCGCCGCTGTCGGCGTGGACGAGGACCGAGCCGTCGGCCTTGAAGACGAGCAGCCGGATCGCCTCCGGCAGATAGGCGTTGAGGCGACCGGAGTACGTGACCTCGCAGCGGGCGACGACGAGACGCACGGGGCGCGGACCGTAGCGTCGTGGGCGGACAACAGAGCGTTAACCTCCGGTCGCTCGGGGGTAGCCTGCCTCCGTGACGACGGTCCTCACGCCGGACGACCCGGACGCGACGTCGACCCACGCTCTGCCGCCGGACATGGCCCATGTCGTCACCCTGCGGAGCGGCGAACGGATCGTCGCGCGCCTCGGCCTCGACGAGCCGGCAGCGAGGGCTCGCCTCCAGGAGGTGCAGCTCGGGCTGACAAGTGAGCGCTTCGCCGCGTAAGCGACGAGCTCGTGCTTCGCTCGGACGAGGTTCATGCTGTTGAGCTCGTTCACGAACGCGAGCTCTCGTACGGAGCGGAGCCGTGGCAGCAGGCGGCGCGCGAGGGCCACCGCGTCTCGGGGGAGCCGCTGGATGAGCCGCAGTGGCCGAGGACACCGGAGGTCCCGGACATCCGCTCGACCGCCTGCGGCAAACGGTACTCGGGCGCGTCGGTGTCCTCCCCAGTGCGGAGCTGGTGGCGACGATGGCGGGCGTCACCGGCGTTCTGGTCGCCGCTCTCGTGGCCGATGCCCTCGACGTCGGCGGCGCCTGGCTCGTCGTCGGCCTCGTGCTCGCGGCCTACATCGTGAGTCGCGGTATCGCGAAAGCGGGCATCGACCATCGTTCTCGCTGACGTCGGACAAGCACGTCAGGTGTCCGACTGAAGTCGGACACCGAGGATCGCAGCTTGGGCGTGACGAGCTAGACGAGTTCGACGCGAGAGGCACCGACGATGCGCTCGTCGCCGCTCGCGAGCCGGACGAGGAGCTTGCCCTTGCCGTCGTAGTCCGGCGAGGTGACGAGCACGGTGCCGTCCTCCCCGCCCAGTCGGCAAGCGTGGCCTTCTTCCTCCTCGAGCCCGCGCCAGAAGCGGACGAACGGGTTTTGGTCCCACTCGCGCCCGATCGTGGTCTCGTCGGTATGCCCCGGCAGCACCCGTACAGCGTGGTCGAGCGTCATCAGCCCGTCCATCACCGAGGCACGCACGACGTCGGCCGGGCCACCACCGACCGATGCGCGGAAGAGCGTGTCCCCGGAGAAGCAGAGCTCGTCGTCGACGACGAACGCGACACCGTCGTCCGAGTGGCCCGGCGTCGGGATCGCCTCGACTCGAAGGCCGCCGGTCTCGATCGCGCCTGTCACGACCGGGATCCCGAAGCGACTCGTCAGCAGCTCCTCGTGCTCGACGTGGTCGGGATGGCCGTGGGTCCGCAGCACGTGAGTCGGCGTCAGGCGCTCGCGCTCTAGCGCCTCGAGGAGCGGCTCGAGCGGCGCGCCGCTGTCGACGAAGACGGCGACACCGCCCGGCTCGTCGCCGACGAGGAATGCGTTGGAGAGCCAGCGGGGATCGAGTGAGCGCTCGACGACCATCGTCGTC
>JACDBY010000308.1 GCA_013694685.1 Actinomycetota bacterium | reverse complement strand
GCCCGGGGCAGGTCCGGCCCCTACGGTCATCGGGAGTCGAGACGCAGGCGTGCGTAGGGGCCGGACCTGTCCGGCCCTATCCACGACCGGCCCCGGTACTCGGTCTACCGCGCGAAGCGGTAGATCGTCCCCGAGTGGGAGACCGCGTAGAGCTCGCCCTTCAAGTCCTCGCCGAACGAGACGAGGCCGTTCACCTCGACCGGCTCGCGGCGTGGCGTGCCGCCCCGCGTCGGGATGCTCCAGATCGTCCCACTCCCGAAGTCGCCGTAGACGTAGCGGCCGCGGAGCCGAGGGACGGCGCTGCCGCGGTAGACGTAGCCACCCGTGATCGAGATGCCCTCGTCGTGTGTGTACTGCGCGATCGGTTGGATCAGCCGGCCCGGGCCTAGCTCTTTGTCCTCGAACCGCTCGCGTCCCTCGTAGACGTCCCAGCCGAAGTTGACGAGACCCGACGCGCCCCGTCGCAGCACGCTGACCTCCTCGATCTCCCCCTGACCGACATCGCCAATCCAGAGATCGCCGCTCCGCCGGTCGAACGAGTAGCGCCACGGGTTGCGGAGCCCTATGGCGACGAGCTCGGGCGCGGGATTCCGCTTGGTGACGTCGAGCCGAAAGAGCTTGCCGAGCAGCGTCGAGCGATCCTGTGCGCGATTCTCCGGGTCGCCGCCGGCGCCTCCGTCGCCAAGCCCGACCCACAGCTTGCCGTCCGGTCCGAACGCAAGGTGGCCGCCGTTGTGGTTCGCGTACGGTTGCGCCACCGTCAGGAGTTGTTGTCGACTGGCGGTCAGCGCACGACCCGCCCGGGAGACGTACCGGTCGATCACCGTCGCGCCGCTTCCGCGAGCCGTGTAGTTGACGTAGAACGCGCGCGTCTTCGCATAGTTCTTCGGGAACGCAAGTCCCAGGAGACCCTGCTCGCCGCCCGCAACGACGCGCGAGCGGATGTCGAGGAACGGCGTCGCCCGGACGCGCCCCTTCTCGACGATGCGCACGAGCCCCGCCTGCTCGACCACGTAGAAGCGCCCGGGCTCCCCCGGTGCCTGGATGACGAAAACAGGGGCGTCGAGGCCCCTGATCGCGGGCGCGAGCCTCGGGCCGACGGCTTCGCTGGAGGCGAGCGCGGTGCCGCCGGCAGCGAGCGTCACCGCCACGAGCGCAAGAGCCGCAAGCCGACGCGTCATTGCCCCTCACGGTACCCAGCGCGGTGCGCTCACACTCGGGGCGACGTTGCGTCTCGGTTGCGTCGCCGCGGCGATCGTTACGCTCTCCCGCGGCGTGAAGATCGTCATCGTTGGGGCAGGTCAGGTCGGATCGACCATCGTCGAGGCGTTGCACAGCGAGCACGACGTCGCAGTCATCGACACCGTCGCCCAGCGGCTCGAGGCGCTCGCGTACCGCTACGACGTCCGCACGATCGAGGGCAACGGCGCCAGCAGGAAGACGATGCGCGCGGCAGGCGTTGCCGCCGCCGACCTCTTCATTGCCTGCACGTCGCGCGACGAGGTCAATCTCGTCGCCTGCTCCTTCGCCCGGATCGAGGCCCCGCGCGCGACGAGCGTGATCCGCACCTCGAACATCGAATACATCGACCTCTGGCGCGAGGGCCGGCTCGACGTCGACTTCGCGGTCTCGTCCGAGCTCGAGACCGCACACGCCGTGTCGCGTTCGATTGGGATGCCGACCGCCCGCCAGACGGACGTGTTCGCCGGTGGGCAGATCCAGATCGTCGAGTTCGAGATCACCTCAGGCGCCGATCGGCAGGTTGTCGGCCGGCCCCTCCGCGAAGCGAGCCTCCCCGAGGACGCGCGCGTGCTCGGGATCATCCGAGCGGACTCGATGACGCTCCCTCGCGGTGGCGACGTCATCCAGGTCGGTGACAGGATCGTCGTCATCGGATCGCCGCAGGCGGCGCGCGAGTGGGGCGCGCTCCTCTCGCCCGGCGAAGGGACGGTCGAGGACGTCGTCGTCTACGGCGGCGGACAGGTCGGCGCCGCGATCGCCCGCATGCTGACCGCCCAGGAGATCGGTGTTCGCGTGATCGAGCCCGACCGCGAGCGAGCGCGGGCGGTGGCCGAGGAGCTGCCCGAGTGCCGCGTCTACAACGCCAGCGGGATCGAACCCGACTTTCTCGAGCGTGAGCGGATCGGACAGGCGCAGGCCGCGGTGTTCGCGATCAAGAACGACGCCACGAACCACTACGCCGCGACGCTCGCCCGGGTCTACGGTGTGCGGTTCACGATCGCCGTCGTCCACGACCCGATCTCGACGACGGTCTACGAGCATTCGGGGGTCGACGTGACGGTCAATCCGCGCGGAGTGACGGCGGAGGAGATCGTCCGGTTCGCGCACGACCCGCGAACGCAGCAGGTCGCGATGCTGGAGGGAGACCGCTACGAGGTGCTCGACATCACGACGCAACCGACGAGCGAGTACGTGGGCCTCCGGTTCCGCGACATGCCGATCAGGGGCGCCATGATCGGGGCGATCGTCCGGGACGGCCAGGCGCTCTTCCCGCGGAGCGAAGACGTGCTCCAGGCAGGCGACCGGGTGATCGTCTTCACCGAGACGTCGCGGGTGTCGCACGTCGAGAAGGTCCTGTGACACACGTTCAATCCGCGCGCCGCATCGGGGCGGCACGCCGGAGCGCAGTCGACGTCCGCGCCTCGCTCGCGCTCGTCGGGATGCTGCTCAAGTACCTGTCACTCGCAACGCTCGTGCCGACGGCGCTCGCGATCGGCTACGGCGAGTCCGTCTGGCCGTTCCTCGCCGCGGGAGGGATCGCGGGAGGTCTCGGCTGGGGTCTCGAGCGCGGTCTAGGCGGCGTGGGGAGCGTCGGCTTCCGCGAGGGATATCTCGTCGTCTCGCTGACCTGGGTGGCGGTCGCGGTGTTCGGGGCGCTTCCCTTCCTGCTCAGCGGCGAGCCGCAACTCGACCGACCGCTCGACGCGCTGTTCGAGTCGATGTCCGGCTTCACGACGACCGGGGCGACCGTTCTCACCGACGTCGACGCGCTCGACCGCTCGCTCCTCATGTGGCGACAGCTCATCCAGTGGCTCGGTGGGATGGGCATCATCGTCCTCGCGCTCGCGGTGCTCCCACGGCTGCGCGTCGGCGGCCGCCAGCTCTTCGAGTCGGAGCTTCCCGGGCCCGAGATAGACCAGTTCGCCGATCGGATTCGCGAGACCGCCCGACGGTTGTGGCTCCTCTACATCGTCCTGACCGCCACCCTCGTCGTCGTGCTGATCGCGATCGGGCTCCTCGGCGACGACCGGATGGGGCCGTACGCCGCTTTCGGCCACGCGTTCACGACGATGCCGACGGGCGGGTTCTCCACGGAGCCTCGCTCGGTCGAGGAGTTCAGCGCCGCCACGCACTGGGTGATCGCGCTCTTCATGCTGCTCGCCGGAATGAACTTCGCCCTCCTCTACAGGGCATTCGTCCGGCGGGAGCCGAGGCAGGCGGCGCGCGACGAGGAGCTCTGGGCCTACGTCGGCCTCGTCATCGTCGCGGCTGTCGTGATCACGACGATCGTCTGGGCGGAGGGTTTCGCCGAGGGCGAGCGCGCCGTCAGGAACGGCGTCTTCCAGTCGGTCTCGCTGATGACGACGACGGGTTACTCGAACTTCGACTTCGCCGGCTGGCCGACCCTGGCATTGATGACGCTCGTGGCGCTCATGTTCGTCGGTGGCTGCGCGGGCTCTACCTCCGGGTCGATCAAGGTCGTGCGACACGTGCTGATGGGCAAGTCGCTGCGCCGGGAGCTCCGCCAGACGGTCCACCCCGAGGAGGTCGTGCCGATTCGCCTCAACCGGCGGGTGCTGGACGAACGCACGCTCCGCGCCGCGACCGTGTTCGTCCTCCTCTACGTCGGGATCTTCGTCCTCGGCGCAGGGGTGATCGCCGTCGACACGGCGTTCCGCGGGCCTGACCTCAGCCCGATCGACGCGATCGCCGCGGCGGCGACGACGCTCGGGAATGTCGGGCCGGGGCTCGGGATCGCCGGCCCGGTCGGGACGTTCGAGGGATTCAGCGACGTCTCGACCGTTGCGATGACGATTCTCATGTGGGTCGGACGACTCGAGGTGATCCCCGTGGTGGTGCTTCTGACGCGACGTTATTGGCGCGTCTAGTCGCAGGCGCGGGCCGGACAGGTCCGGCCCCTACGAGGACCCATCTCGGCGAGCCTCCTCAGGCGCGGATCGCGCAGACGAGCGTCAGGTGGCGTCCGGGCCGTTGGCAAGCAGGCGTTT
>JACDBY010000300.1 GCA_013694685.1 Actinomycetota bacterium | reverse complement strand
ATCGGCGCCTCACCGCCGAGCTTGAGGTAGAGGAAGCTCTTGCCGGGATCGCCCGCGACGACGCGGTAGAGCCGCGGATCCTCGAGCGCCTCGATCCCGACTAGGTCGTCGTACGACTTCTCCGCTGTCAGGTCGAGCGACGGGTTGACGCCCGGATGGCAGCTCGTGCAACCGTTCTTCTCGAAGACGGTTTGCACATCGGCGTAAGGGACGGCGCGGACGTCAGGGCGATCATCGTCCTCGGTCCCGCCGCACGCGACTACTCCCACCCCAACGGTGCCCGCGAGGGCGAGGGCGACGAGCGCCGTCAGCGAACGACCCACGGCGTCCAGCCTGCCCCGGCAGCCCTCCGACGTCAACGAACGTTTCCTTACGAGATCCGGCGCAGGACGCCGAGCGACCGCTCGCGCCACGCGCTCCGGTGCCCGCGGCCGACGGGGCGGCTCGCCGCAGCGGCGCAGTACCAGTCGTACGCGCGCACGAGCGCCTCGAGCCCGCTTCGGGACGGCCGCCACCCGAGCAACGACTCCGCGCGCCCGCAGTCCAGTACGAGGTCGTGGTCGGCCGAGACCCGATGCCAGGTCCCGAGCGGCGAGAGCCGCAGCGTGTCGAGCATCGCAAGAAGCGCCTTCGCTGGTTTCGCGGGCACGCCGACGACATGGCTCGGCGAGCCCGCATGGGCGATCAAACCCTCGAGGTCGCTGCGGACGCTGCCGCTCACGCGTCCTCCGAGGTTGACGACGCCTTCCGCGGATCCCGCAGCGGCACGCTCGAGCCCGACCACGAGGTCGCCGACGTCGAGTAGCTGATAGCGATTCGTGCCGTCGCCGAGCACGTAGATGCGCCGCCCCTCGCGGATCCAGCGGAAGAGAATCGCGAAAACCCCGAGTCGCTCCGGCCCGACGAACGCCGAGGGGCGGAGGACGAGCGGTGCCGGCGCCCGAGCGAGCCAGGCGCGTTCCGCGGCGAGCTTGGAGCGGCCGTATGCCTCGACGGGGCGAGGCTCGGCGCTCTCCGAGACCAGCGGAAGCTGGAGACCGTAGACGACCGCGGACGAGACGAAGATGCTTCTCGTCACGCCGGCTGCGCGGCACAAGTCTGCCAGCGCGGCCGTCGCGCGCACGTTGACGGCGTCGAGATCGCCGCCGGACGGGAGGGCCGCCGCCGCGTGGACGACGATGTCGACGCCGTCGACCACGTCCCGGAGCAGCCGCGTGTCGCGCACGTCGCCTGTGATCCCCTCGATCCCTGGCGGTGCCTCTTCGAGAGGCACGAGGTCGAGCGACCGGGCTGCGATGCCCTGCTCGCCGAGCCGGCGTAGCAGATGAAGCCCGAGGAATCCGGAGCCTCCCGTGACGAGCCAGGTCATGCGTGCCTCGCGACCACGGACAGCATCCGCGCCCCGGCCCGGACCGATGGTCCGAGGCGCCCCGAGACCTTCGAGCGACCACCCCGACGCGCCCTCGACGGCACTTCGACCTCAGCGATCGGAAACCCCGCCCGGGCGGTGACGATCACCATCTCCGTCGGCCAGCCATAGGTCATCTCGCGCAGAGCGAGCTGCTCGAGCGCGTCGCGCCGGATGGCGCGCATTGGTGGGATGTCGCGCACGGTGACACCGGTCGTCAGTCGAACGAGCCATGCAACGAGCCTGTTACCGAGCCGCTGGTGCCAGTGCTGGGCGCCACGCTCGAGTCGCGTGCGGACGCCGAGAGAGAGTGCGGCACGCCCGGAGAGCACGGGCTCGACGAGCGCGCCGATCGCGTCCGGATCATCGCTGCCGTCACCGTCGAGCCAGACGACGACGTCCGTGCCGAGCGCATCCGAGCCGGCCGCGCACGCGCGCCCGTACCCGTGACGTGGCTCGACGACGACCCGCGCGCCCTCGGCGCGTGCGAGGTCGGGTGTGCCGTCGCGCGAGCCGCCGTCCACGACCACGACCTCGTCCACGAGCTCGGGCAAACACTGCAGCACGCCGGGCAGCGACTCGGCCTCGTCGATCACCGGGATCGCGACGCCGACGCTCGCCGTCGGCGGCATGGACGCGAACGAGCGAAGAGCGGGCCGGGACGGCCGCGCGACACGCAGAAGCACGAGGGCGAGGAAGGGACCGTAGATCGCCGTCCGCACCCACCACGGGAGCGCGTCCCCCTCGAGCGCGAAGACGTAGAGCAGCGGCAGCGTGCCGGTGAGCCAGAGCCAGGCCGGCGCAGCCGTGACGACGAGGAACGGCAGCAGCCACAGCGCGTACCAGGGCTGGAGGAACGCAGCCGTGAGCAGCGCAGTGCCGAGTATTAGCAGGCCCGAGCGAGCGACCTGATCGACGGAGTCGTGTGCGCGCAGCGCGACGACCGCGACGACCGCGAGCAGCACCACGAGCAGAAGGATGCGCGCCGGCTCTCCGCCCAGGTGCGGTTGCAGGGACCACCACGCGAGCGAGCCGAGATCCTCCTCGTCGAGGTACTGGAAGATGCTGCCGACGACCTTGGTGCCCGCCGAGGCGTACGCGAGGTAGCCGGCGGCGATCGTCGCGAGGGCGAGCCACGCGAATCTCCGGCCGCCACGACGGAGCAGAGCAGGGAGGAGAAGCACTGGCCCGAGCTTGACGAGCGCTCCCACGCCGACCGCCACGCCCGCGAGCCCGCGACGGCCGTACGCGAAGGCGGCGAGCAGCGCCGAGCACGCGAGAAGGGCGAGCGCGTCCGAGTGGCCGTTGGCGGCGATCTCGCTCACCGCGAGCGGATGCCACGCGAGCAGCGCGACGCGCTCGACCGGAAGACTGAGGCGCAGGAGCGTGAGCACGAGCAGCACGGCGGCGAGCGCCTCAGCGACGAGGAACAGCCATGTCGTCGCCCGCACCCCGGTCCCGAAGAGGCCCCGGGCGGCGAGAAAGCCGGCCTCGGCCCCGGGCGGATAGAGCGTGCGCCACGACTTGCGGTTGACACCGTCCCAGATCGCCACGTCGCGTAGCGGCTCGAGCGCGGGCGCTTCCGGCGCGTACCGGTACGGGTTGATCCCCGCCGCCTGCACCCGCGCGTCCCACGCGTAGCGGTACGTGTCCGTCGTCAACGGCGGCGGGGAGGACGGATCGAACGCTACCGCGTGGAGCAGGACGCCGACCACGAGCACGAGCCCGACCCCGGCGCGACCGATCCCGAGACCGCGCCAACACAGCCAGGCGCCAGGGAGGAAGAGGACGAACGCCGTGAGCTGCGCCGCGACCTGGCGGCGGATGTCGGTCTCGCCGCGTACCGAGAGCTCGACGCCGACGACGAGGAGGCCGAGGGTCGTCGCAACGGCCGCGCGCGCGAGCCCTGCGAATGGGATGCCCCGCGACCGCGGGGCGGCGCTCACGCTCACCTGATGTTGCGGACGACGTCCGTCCCGGCCGGCTGGTGGGCGACGATCCGGAGGAAGCGGTCGAGCGCCGCCTGGAGGGGACGGACTTGACGGGCGACGAGCAGGTCGAGGTCCGTGACGCCGTGCCGGACGGTCGGCGCGAACGGATGCAGGAAGGCGCCGTCGGCGGTGATCGTCAGCTCCGGAAGGATGTCGGTCGGGCCTGGCTCGACGCCGAGTTCCTCGAGCGCGGCGCGACCGCGTCGCACGATCGAGCGGACAAGGTGGTCGTCGTCGCCGACGCCCCAGGAGCGGTGCAGCTCGCAGAGCCGCTCGAGCTCGTCGTCGGTCTGATCGTCGACCGTCGTCGCGATCCGAACGCGGAGGCCCCGCTCGACGAGCCTCGGCACGGTCGCAACGACCTTTGCGAAGTTCTCGGGGCCACGCCACTCGTCGTTTCGCGCCGGCTCTGCGGAGTCGAGCGAGATCTGGAGCGCCACATCGAGCTCTGCGAGTACCGCCAGGCGGTCGAGCACGCGGTCGGTGAAGAGCGTCCCGTTCGTGAGCGCGACCGTCGGGAGCACCCGACCGAGATCGGCGAGTGTCTCCGGGAAGTCGGAAAGCATGAACGTCTCGCCGCCCGTGACGCCGAGCGCTCCGAAGCCGAGCTCTCGGGCCTCCTCCGCGAGCGCGACCATCGTCTCGCGCGAGAGCGTCCTGCGGTTCGCGATCCCGGGACGTGACTCGGTGAGGCAGTAGACGCACGCGAGGTTGCAGTGATACGTCGCGTAGAGCCAGAGGCGGTCGCCGCAGCGGCCCTCCTCGACCCCCTGCGAGAGGGACGTACCCACGTCAGCCGCCCGCCGGGATATCGAACGCGGTGCAGTAGTGATTGAGCAGTGCCGTCGCTCCGATCAGCACGGCGAGCTCGACGAGCTGGTCGTCGCGCAGGTGGTCGAGGACGCGCGCGACGAGCTCGTCCGAGATCCCGCCGGGGTCGAGCACGTATGCGTCGACCCACTCGACGATCGTGCGCTCCCGATCGGGTAGCAGGTCGAGCGGCCGCTCGTCGCAGATCGCCGCAACGTGCTGCTCGGGCAGGCCGGACTCCAGGGCGATCGGCCGGTGCGAGGCGAGGCAGTACGCGCAGGCGTTCAAGCGCGAGACCCGGACGACGACCAGCTCCTTCGTCGTGAGGTCGACGGCGCCTTCGTCGAAGATCTGGCCGAGGAAGGGCAAGAGCGTCTCGAGGATGTCGGGAGCGTTCGCGAGCGAGCGCTTCAGCGCCGACGCGGTGCCGTCGGCGGCGTAGATCGTGCGCGCGGCGAGCGGCGCTTCATCGTGCTCGAGCAGCCGAAGTCGACTCATGTCCCGCCCTGCGTACCATCGGCAGAGGCACGGGGCAAGAGTCGTAATCGACTCGTAAGACCGTGGGGCAGCTGCTTCGCCTCAGACCCGGTTGGAGCCGATGTGCGACGTCGCGGGAAGCGATACTCCGAATCGCGCTGCCTCCGGGTGCAACGCGACCGCGAATGCGACGAGCGCGGGGAACACGAGCGACCAGATCCATTCGTTCGGCACCCCGACCTCGCTGATCCAGAGCGCCGTGAGGTAGCCCCCCGCGAGCAGGCCGACGATCCGCGTGAAGAGCCCGATCACGAGCAGGACGCCGAACGCGAGCTCGACGGCCAACTGAAGCTTGGAGAACAACGCTGCGTTGTCGGCGACGAGCCGCATGAGCTCTTTCCAGAACTCCGGTGCGCTGCCCTCGTCGGCGTACCCGTCGATCAACGCGGCGTACGGACCCGGGTCGTACAGGTTTTTCCTCAGGTTGTCGGCCCACACGCTGAGGAACAGCACGCCGAGCATGACGCGGAGGAAGGGAAACACGAGCTCCGCCGGTGAGACATCCCGTGCGAGTCTCGCGTTCACCCTCCTACCGAGACCCATGGCGCGCTATCCCTCCGTGGTCTCTTCCGTGGTCGTCTCGCCGCCTCCGCTGTCACCCGAGTCGTCGGCGCCACAACCTGCCGTGCCAAGAACGAGCGCAAGTCCCGAGAGCAGCACGGCCAGGCGAACTTTGCGTCTGGTGGTCTCCATGCTCGTAACATGACTCCCGAGCAATCGCACGAAACCAGCGCCGGGAGTTGTTCAGCGGATCGTAAGGTGTCGCAGCGGTGGCACGCGAGAACGGGTCACGAACCGATCGATGCGATGGTGCCCGCTGCAGGACACCCCATCGGGGCGGTCGGGCAGGGGCTTCTGGCGGGCGCGATCGGGAATGCCGTCTTCACCGGCTACCAGGTCCTCGAGGCGAAGCTGACCGGCAACGGTGGGGGTGACGAGAAACCGCCGAAGGACTGGGGCGAGACGCCGGAGCCGGCGCAGGTCGGCCAGCGCATCGTCGAGGGAGTCTTCGAGGAGGACGTGCCGCTCGAGAAGGCCAACACGATGACGAACACGATGCATTGGCTCTTCGGCACAAGCTGGGGCGCGGTCTACGGGGTCTACCAGGAGACGTTCAAGCAGCCCTTCGTCAGCGGGGTCGCCTTGACGAGCACGGTGATGGCGTTCGACTACACCGTCCTGCCCGCGATGAAGCTCTACGAGAAGCCGTGGCAGTACGCGCCCTCAGACCTCGCGAAGGACTACGCGAAGCATCTGGTCTACGGCTTCTCGGTCGCCGCCGCCTACAGCGCGCTCGACCGGCTCTTCGCGTCGCGCGACTAGGCCGGCCGGCCGGCGGTGCCGCCCACCCGAACGCGTCGCGAGACAAGGTCTATGCCGGCGACGGCCGAGGGGGATGACCGCCGCCGGACGTACGAAGCATAGAGCCAGTCGCAGAGCTCCTGCAGCCCCTGGGATGGGGGAGTCGCACTACCATCGAGACGTGACCGTCCGCCTCGCAACAGCCGCCGACGAAGACGCGCTCGAAGAGCTCTGGCGAGCCTTCGAGGGCGAGATCCCGCCCGCCGCACATCTCGATCGAGACGCGGACGAGGAGCTCGCCGAGATCCGCGAGATCACCGCCACCGGCCTCGCCTTCCTCGCGGAGGAGGACGAGCGGGCGCTCGGCTTTGCGCTCGCGCGGCGGGCCGGGCCGCGGGTCGGCCGGCTCACAGACCTCTACGTCGTGCCCGATGCGCGGCGCGCCGGTGTGGCGGCGGCCCTCGTCGCCGCAATCGTCGAGGCGCTTCGTGGTCAGGGGGTGGAGCACCTCGACCTCGAGGTCGACGCGTCGAATGCCTCCGCGCGCACCGTCTACCACCACTGGGGGTTCACCGACGACCGCGTCGTGCTCGTCGCCCCGATCGAGACGCTCACCGAGCGTCTTGCGCCGGGCCGGCATGCCGAGTCCTTCGCCTCGCTCCACGTCCAGACGGACTCGGTCACCGATGTCGAGCGCGCGGTACGCGCCTTCACGCCGCGTCTCGGCTCCGCGGGCTCCGAGGTCGTCGGGCCGCGAAACGGCTGGGTGACGGTGTACGACGCGAAGTCGGACGGCGACCCGAGCGCCCTTCTCCGCTTCGCGCGGGAGATCTCCTCGCGGATGGGCGCCATCGTCGTGACGCTGTCGCTCGAGGTCGATCAGGTGGTGCGGATGACCGCGCTCGACCGGGGCGGGATCGTCGACGAGTACCTCTCGGTCCCGGAGTTCTATGGCGCGCTGCCACCGGGAGACGTGATCGGTCTCGCAGCCAACCCGACGGTTCTCGCCCGGCTGACGGGCGCCGATCCTACGAGAGTCCGTGAGGTCGCCCGGACGGGCGGCTCCCCGGCGGAGCTGCCACCCGCGCGTGAGCTGCTCGCGGCGCTCGCCGACATCCTCGGTCTCGAGGGTGCGGAGCACGGGTGGGCGGGTCTGCCGAAGGTCGATGATCTGGAGGAGGGCGCCGGCCGCGCGGAGGGCGCGGGCCGGACAGGTCGGGCCCCGACGGCGTGGTGAGGTGAGGCGGCCGATGTTGACGCTCTACGACGCGCCACGCTGTCCCTATTGCGCCCGCGTGCGGATCGTGCTCGCCGAGAAGGGCGTGCCGTACGAGACCGTGACCGTCGATCTCGCGGCGCGGTCGCCGTGGCTCTACGAGCACAACCCCCCGGAAGGTCGCGTGCCCGTGCTCGAAGACGACGGCTGGGTCCTGCCCGAGTCGGCGGTCATCGACGAGTACCTCGAGGAGCGCTTCCCCGAGCCGCCGCTTCTGCCGGCGGATGCCGCGGATCGCGCTGCGGCGCGGCTCCTCGTCTTCCGCTTCGACGATCTCGGAAAGCCGTACTACGCGCTGCGTCGTGGGGAGGAAGGTGCTGCGGCGCGCTTGGAGACGGCGCTCGCCGCGCTCGACCTGTTGCTCGAGACGATGCCGTACCTGGGCGGGAGCGCCTTCGGGCTCGCCGACGCGGCTTACCTGCCGTGGCTGCTCCGCCTCCGCGACCTGATGGGCGTGCGGCTCGATGCGCACTCCTCGGTCGTCGCCTGGCTCGAGCGGTGCTCGCAGAGACCGTCGATCGTGGCCGAGATCGAGACCGTCGCCTCGCTCGCCGCATGACCGACGTGTCGACAGCTGAGCTCGCCGGCCGTGTCGGCGAGGAGGGGCTCGTCCTCCTCGACGTCCGTCGCGAGGACGAGTTCAGCGGCGCCACCGTCGCGCCGTGCGATCCCCGCGCGGGTCACATTCCGGGTGCGAGACACCTCGACGTCGCGCTCCTCCTCGAGACACCGCAATCCGAGGCAGTCCGCGCCCTCGTCGGCGCGCCGGCCGGGGCAGAGGTGATCGCCTACTGCCATTCGGGCAGCCGCTCGGCGCTCGCGGTGAGGGTGCTCGCGACGGCCGGGTACGACGCGCGCAACTACACCGGCTCGTGGCACGAGTGGTCGCGCGATCCGGCTCTTCCGGCCGAGCCGGCGCCTCCCGAATAAGGGCGAGATATATCTCGCCCCGACCACAGGATGGGTTTCCGCCGGTCCCCGATTAGCCCGCAGGGGCGAGATACATCTCGCCCATCCGCTACCGACGAAGCCGCTCCGCCTCCTCGAGGAACGCGCCGCACAGAGCCCGGCCGTGCTCGTTCCAGGTTGCGAGGTTGGCGTCGGTCTCGGCCTGCAGCTCGGCGAGCGGCTTCGGGAGCTCGGCGCGACCCTCGTCGAACCAGCGGTCGAGCATGTGGCGCTCGACCTCGGCATGGAACTGGATCGCCCAGGTACGGTCGCCGAGCCGGTAGGCCTGCCGTGCGGCCGCGCTGCTCGCGAGCTCGACCGCTCCGTCGGGAGGCTCGAAGGTGTAGTAGTGCCACTGGAACGCCTCGACCGGGGACGGGAGCACGCGCAGGACAGGGTCGTCGGCGCCGGACTCGCTCAGCTCGACGGCGAACCAACCGACCTCCGGCTGCTCCGCCGGCCCCACCCGCGCGCCGGCCGCACGCGCGACGAGCTGCGCACCCAGGCAGACGCCGATCGTGGGGATGCGCTGTGCGAGCGCTTCGGCGATGAACTCGACCTCGCCGCCGAGCCACGGATGCTCGGCGTCCTGATCGGGATGCATCGCGCCGCCAAAGACCATGATCGCGTCCCAGTCGGCGGGATCCCCGGACCGCGTGCCGCCGTCCGCGACGACCCAGCGGCCGAGCGCATCGCCTCGCTCGACGACCAGCTTCTCGAACAACCCGCCGCCGCCCGTGTCGGCGGGGTCGTGGACGATGGAGAGGACGCGCACCTCGAGGACTCTAGAAGAGCGTCAACTCGCTCGGAGGCGGCTCGATGCCCCCCGCGGCGGGCACGCCCGCCTCGTCGAGCAGACCGCGGAGGATCCCGGCGCTCCGTGGCGCGAAGTCGTCGCGGTTGTTGTTGAAGAGCGCGTACACCTCCTCCGCCTCGTCCGCGAGCCGCTCGAGCGGGGCGACCCATCCGGCGAGCTCCTCGGAGGAGTAGAGCCAGTCGAAGCGGTCGGCCGCCGAGGACGCGCCGCGGATGTTCCACGTCTGCGCGTTCCGACCGTGGAAGCGCACGTAGGCGACCCGGTGGGTCGCGGCGGCGATCCTAGGCGAGACGTTCGAGGCGCGCGTGCGCGGGCTGTCGAGCGAGACGACCGCGAGCTCGTGCGACTCGAGGAAGGCCAGCGTGTCGGCCCGCTCACTGTCCTCGAGCCAGG
>JACDBY010000280.1 GCA_013694685.1 Actinomycetota bacterium | reverse complement strand
GGCGAGCGAGGCGAACGCGACCGCCGCGGCCGCGGCATGACCCTTCATGTCGAGCGCGCCGCGACCCCAGACCTCGCCGTCGACGAGGTCGCCGGACCAGGGATCGCGCGCCCATTCGCCCGGCTCGGCGAGCACCGTGTCCGTGTGCGCGAGGAGGAGCAGGCTCGGGCCGTCGCCCCCGGGGAGGCGGGCCACGAGATTCGCCCGGTCGGGCGTGCGAGCGACGAGCGCGGTCTCGATGCCGTTGCGTGACAGGTACGCGCGCAGACACTCGGCCGCGAGCGTCTCGTTCCCCGGCGGGTTGACCGTGTCGAGTCGGAGGAGCTCCTGGAGGAGCGCCGTCACCTCGTCGCGGAGGCTCACCCCTGCTCGGCCTGGGAGCGTGCGGTCAGCTCGTTCCTGACCTCCCAGAGCTCCGGGAAGACGACCGTCTGCACGAGCCTGCCCAGCACCTCGACGGGGGTCCCCTGGGTGCCGACGACCGAGTCGCCGATCACGCGCGCGACCACCCGAAAGTGGCGGACGCGCCAGTTCTGGCACCACTCGTCGAGCTCGACGAGTGACTCGGCGAGGCGGTAGAGCGCGTCGTGCCCGCGACGCTGCACGTAGAGCTCGGCGAGCGTCAGACCGACGTCGCGGCGACGCGCGTGGAAGGCCTGGCCGAGCCGGGGCAGCTCCGCCCGGAGCGCGCGCCACCCGGGGGAGTCGAACCCGCTCCCGTGCCCGAGCACCTTCCTGATCTCCTGGTACTCCCAGGGCGAGAGCTCCTCGAGCATGTCGAGCTGATCGACCCCGAAGCGAAGGCAGCGCAACGGACGCCGCAGCTGGCGTGCCGCCTCGGCGAGCTCGCCGGTCTCGGTCAGCCGGGCTGCCTCCTCGACGTCGCTCGCAGCGAGCTTGAGCCAGAGCTCGGAGGACTGGTGGACGACCTGGAAGAGGAGCTCGTCCCTGTGCACCCACTCCTCTGGGCCCTTCTGAAGCGCCAGGAGCTCTTCGGTTCGGAGGTAGCGCTCGTAGTCGCTCGGCGCGTCGCCCGCGAGGATCGGAGCGTCGAAATCCTCGTCCTTGGCGTGCATCGAGGTGAGCATACTGGGCTGGTGAGCGACCTCTTCAGCGACGCCGCGGCCGAGCGAGCCGAGGCCGTCGCGCCGCTCGCACTGCGTGTGCGGCCGCGCCGGCTCGAGGAGCTGGTCGGGCAGACCGGCGTCCTCGGCGAGGGCAGTGCGCTGCGTCGAGCGATCGAGGAGGGCCGAGCGCCGTCGATGATCCTCCACGGGCCGCCCGGCGTCGGCAAGACGACGATCGCCCGGATCGTCGCCGAGGCGTCGGCTGCAACCTACGAGGAGCTTTCGGCGGTCTCGGCGCGCGTGGACGACGTCCGCGCCGTGATCGCGCGGGCGCGTGAGCGCCTCGGCGCGCACGGTGCGCGCACCCTGCTCTTCATCGACGAGATCCACCGGTTCGACAAGCGCCAGCAGGACTCCGTCCTCCACGCGGTGGAGGACGGCCTGGTGACGCTGATCGGGGCGACGACGGAGAACCCGTACTTCGAGGTGAACCAAGCCCTCCTCTCGCGCTGCACCGTCATCGAGCTCGAATCGCTCACGCTCGAGGAACTCGGCCACGTGCTCCGCCGGGGCGCGGAGACGTTGGGCGCATCGCTTCCGGACGACGTCGCGGCGGAGCTCGCCCGTCGCGCCGGTGGCGACGCACGAACCGCGCTCCAGACGCTCGAGCTCGCGTGGCAGACGGCGAGCGCCGCCGGCGAGGACCTCGCGCTCGCTCACGTGGAGGATGTCGCCCGCAAACGTCCGCTTCGGTACGACCGCGCCGGCGACCGGCACTACGACCTCACGTCGGCGTTCATCAAGTCGATGCGTGGGAGCGACCCCGATGCGGTGGTCTACTACCTGGCGGCGATGCTCGAGGGTGGCGAGGATCCCCGGTTCGTCGCACGCCGGATCGTGATCGCCGCGTCCGAGGATGTCGGGGACGCCGACCCGCAGGCGCTCGTCGTCGCGGTCGCGGCCGCGCATGCGCTCGAGCACGTCGGCTTGCCCGAGGCTCAGCTGGCGCTCGCGCAAGCCGCGATCCACATTGCGCGCGCCCCAAAGTCCAACGCGGTGGCGCGTGCGATCTGGAGCGCCCGCGCCGACGTGCGTCGGGACGGGATCGCGGCGCCTCCACCTTCGCTACGCGACGCGCACTACCGTGGCGCGGCGGCGCGCGGGCACGGCTCCGGATACGTCTCACCCCACGACGCGGCGCCGGGCACGGCGGTCGACCACCTTCCCGAGGGCCTCGCAGGACGCACGTACTATCTCCCTTCCGGAGCAGGCGACGAGGCGGAGGAGGCGGTGCGTGGCGATCGGGACGGGTGACAAGGCGCCTGCGTTAGACCTCGAGGAGACCGTCGACGCGCCGCGGATCCAGCTCTCCGATTACCTCGGACGGTCGAACGTCCTCCTCGTCTTCCATCCGTTCGCCTTCACTCCCGTGTGCACGGAGGAGGCTCTCGACCTACAGGAGAACCTCGCGTCCTTTCGCAACGCGAACACCGAGATCCTGTTCGTCTCCTGCGACACATCCGCGGCGCGTCAGGCATGGAGGCGGGAGCTCGGCGCCGAGTACACGTTTGCCTCCGACTTCTGGTCGCACGGCGCGAACGCGAAGCGCTACGGCATCTTCGACGACGCGTCCGGTGCAGCCCTCCGAGGCACCTTCCTGATCGACACGTCCGGCACGGTGATCTGGTCCCTCGTCAACGACGCGGATACCCGGCGCGCCGAGCTCGTCTCCGAATCGCTCGAGACGCTCGGTGGGGAAGAGGACGGCGCCCGCCCGGCGGCTGGCCGCTCCGACGGCACGTGAGCGCCCGCCCGCCTTCGACACAGAACCGGCACGAAGACGGCGCAAAGGCGTCACGGCTTGGTGGCTACCGTGACTCCAGGGGGCCGCGGGCCCCCTTGGGGGGTCGCGGTCCGCTGGCGCCGTGACGAGGGCGCTCCACCTCCACATTTGGGGGGAAGAAGAGCGAGCCCCCGTCGTCTGCCTCCACGGCGTGACGGCCTGGGGCGGGCACTTCGCCGGTCTGGCGGAGGTGCTCGCCGACACGCACCGTGTGCTCGCACCCGATCTGCTCGGGCACGGCTCGTCGTCGTGGGACCCGCCTTGGCGGATCGCGGATCACGTCACCACGCTCGCTGCGACGCTGGACGCGAGACCTGCCGTCTGGCTCGGGCACTCCTTCGGGGCCCGTCTCGCCCTCGAGGTCGCGGCGGCCATGCCGGAGCGCGTCCACCGTCTCGTGCTGCTCGACCCGGCGATCCTGCTGCCACCGCAGGTCGCTCTCTGGGCAGCGGAGAACGCCCGCCGGGAGAGGATCTACGCGAGCTTCGCCGAGGCGATCGACCGCCGGTACGAGGAGAGCCAACTCGTCACCACGGATCGTGCGATCCTCGAAGAGGAGCTCGGCGGCCATCTCGTCGAGAGCGGCGACGGCTGGCGGTACCGCTACTCGCAGGCGGCCGTCGTGGTGGCGCACTCGGAGCTCGCGACACCACCGCCCGCGTTCGAGGACGTCCGGATCCCGACACTCGTCGTCCTCGGGGACAGCTCCTATCTCCCGTACGACCACCTCGTCGACGAGCACCGCGCGGCACTCGGGGACCTCCTCGAGATCGTCACCGTTCCGGGCGGCCACACCCTCCTCTGGGATGCACCGGGCGAGACTGTGGAGGCCGTCGCTCGGTTCCTCGGTTAGCCGACGTAGTGCTCGTCCGCGAGCGTCAGCACATCGTCGAGGATCGCGAGACCCTCTTCCGCCTCGTCACGCGTGATCGTGAGCGGCGGGACGACCATCACGACGTTCCAATGCGTCATGAGGTAGAGCCCGCGCTCGAGAGCCGCCTTCGCGAGGCGCGCGACCGGAGCGGCGGCCTCACCCGAGGCGTTGAAGGGGACGAGCATCTCCTTCGTCGCTCGATCCTTCACGAGCTCGAGCCCCCAGAAGCACCCGAGTCCGCGGACGTCGCCGATCGACGGGTGGCGCTTTGCGAGCCCCGCCAGCGCACGGGCGAACCAGTCACCCATCGCCGCGGCGTTCTCCACCACGCCTTCCTCCTGGAACGCCTCGATCGAGGCGATCGCGGTCGCGCACGCGAGTGGGTGCCCCGCGTAGGTCAGACCCCCGGGAAAGAAGCGGTCGCGCATTTGGTCGACGATCGGACCCCGGGCGATCATTGCCCCGAGTGGAACGTAGCCGGAGTTGATCCCCTTCGCGACGCAGAGGATGTCCGGCACGACGTCCCAGTGGTCACACGCGAACCAGCGTCCCGTGCGTCCGAAACCTGCCATCACCTCGTCGAGGATGAGCAGGATCCCGTGACGGTCGCAGACCTCGCGAACCGCGCGCAGGTACCCGTCGGGCGGCGGGATGATCCCGTTCGTGCCGGTCACGGTCTCGAGGATCACCGCAGCGACGGTGTGAGCTCCCTCGTACTCGAGGATCTCCTCCAGGTGCGGCGCGCCCGTGCAGACCGGACAGGGATCCGGGTGACCCGCAGGACAGCGGTAGGTGTACGGGTCGAGCATCCGGACGACGCCCGGCATGCCCGGCTCGACCGCCCAACGGCGCGGATCGCCGGTGAGGGTGACCGCGCCGTTCGTCGCCCCGTGGTACGAGCGGTAGCGCGCGACGATCTTGTGGCGGCCGGTGACGAGACGGGCGAGCTTGATCGCGTTCTCGTTCGCCTCCGCCCCGCCGTTCGTGAAGAACGAGACGGAGAGGTCGCCCGGCGTGACCTCTGCGAGCATCCGGCCGAGCTTCGACCGCGATTCGTTCGCCATCGGCGGACCGATCGTGCAGAGAAGGTCAGCCTGATCCTTGATCGCCTGGATCAGCTTCGGGTGCTGGTGGCCGATCGAGACGTTGACGAGCTGCGAGGCGAAGTCGAGGTAGCGCTTGCCGTCGTAGTCCCAGAAGTACCGTCCCTCCGCACCCGCGACCGGGATCGGGTCGATCTGGCTCTGCACCGACCACGAGTAGAGGACGTGCTCCTTCGCATCGGCGACGATCTGTGCACCGAGATTCGGGTTCGCCTCGACGATGGCCAATTCCCATGCTCCTTCGCGTCGTTCCTCGACGATCCTCGACGATCCTATCGCCGTCCGAAGAGGCGCCGACCGCCGGAGGTTGCCGGCTTCGGCGGATCCGGTAAGGATCTACGAGATGACGATCGTCGAACGATCGGCGACGGACGCTCTCGTCGAGCGCGACGAGCCGCTCGCGCAACTCCACAAGGCCTTCGGTGACGCCGCCGCAGGACGCGGGCGCCTGATCCTCGTCAGCGGCGAGGCCGGCGTTGGTAAGACGTCGCTGGTACGGCGCTTCTGCGACGAGCTGCCGGCAGGCACGACCGTCCTCTGGGGCGGCTGCGACGCGCTCGCCACGCCGCGGCCGCTCGGGCCGTTCCTCGAGATCGCCGAGAGCTCGCACGCCGGTTTTCCAGGAGCCGCCCTCGGCCCGTGGAGCGCGTCGCACGACGTCGCGGCGACGCTCCTCGAGCGCGGCGCGTGTCGCGAGGCACTCGTCGTCGTGGTCGAGGACGTGCACTGGGCGGACGAGGGCACGTTGGACGTGGTGCGCCTGCTCGCCCGGAAGACCGAGAGCACGTCCAGCCTCGTCATCGTCACGTACCGAGACGACGAGCTCGCACGCGACCACCCCCTCCGCATCGCGCTCGGCGACGTCTCGACGGCGGCGGCCGTCGAGCGGCTTCCCGTCCGCCCCCTCTCGCGCGACGGCGTCGCCCGGCTCGCCGACCAGCTCGGCGCCAACGTCGACACCGCCTGGCACTTGACGTCCGGCAACCCGTTCTACGTCACCGAGCTCCTCGCGTACGGCGCCGGGCACGTACCGGCGACGGTGCGCGACCTCGTCCTCGCACGCATGGCACAGCTCGGCCCGCAGGCGACGGCGGTCGTGGAGGCGACGTCGATCGCGCCGCCCGCGCTCGATGCCGGGCTCCTGCTCGCGGTGTGCGGCGAGGCGGCGGACTCGGTCGACGAGTGCCTGGCGAGCGGCATCCTCCAGTCGGGCGAGGGCGGCGTTTCCTTCCGGCACGAGCTCTCGCGCGCCGCTGTCGAGGAGTCCCTCTCGCCCGCTC
>JACDBY010000268.1 GCA_013694685.1 Actinomycetota bacterium | reverse complement strand
GCCGGGATCGAGAGCTTTCTGCTGCCGCGCTTCTCGGATGTCATGGACGCGCTCTGGACGGAGCGCGACGCGCTGCGGACGGGTGCCTGGATCACCTTCAAGGAGGCGCTCGGGGGGCTGCTCCTGGGCAGCGTGGCCGGCATCGCCGGCGCGCTGGCGCTTGCACGCTGGCGGCCGCTCGGCAGTGCCCTGATGCCGTACTTCATCGCCGCGAACGCGGTGCCGGTGATCGCGTTCGCGCCCGTCACGAACGCGTGGTTCGGGACGCTCAGCCCGTGGTCGAAGATCGTCATCGCCGCGGTGCTCTGCTTCTTCCCTGTCCTCGTCAACACGCTGCGCGGGCTGACGTCTGTCCATCCGTCGTCCGTCGAGCTCATGCACTCATACGCCGCGAGCGAGCGCGCAACGTTCTGGAAGCTACGGATTCCGGCGTCCATGCCGTTTGTGTTCACCGCACTCAAGGTCGCTGCTGTGCTCGCAATGATCGGTGCGGTCGTCGGGGATTTCTTCGGCGGCTCGACCGAGGCGCTCGGCGTCGCGATCCAGAGCTCCGTCGCGCTCTCGCGCTACGAGGTCGCCTGGGCGGCGATCCTTGTTGCGAGCCTGCTCGGGATCGTGCTCTACTCGGCCGTGGCTCTGCTCGAGCGCGTCCTCATCCGCTGGCACCCCGCCGCTCGTGACGACTGACGCGTGAAGGACTCGATGACACCCAGCAAACACCCCACCAAGGAGGATTCATGAGAAAGCGGAGGGCGTACCTCGCCGCCGCCTGCGTCGCCGTGTTGGCGAGCCTCGTCGCGGCCGGATTTGCGGCGGGCGGCTCGTCGCGCACCGAGGCGACCAAGGTCACCGTGCAACTGAAGTGGGTGACACAGGCTCAGTTCGCGGGCTTCTACGCGGCGCAGGAGAAGGGGTACTACAAGCAGCTCGGGCTCGACGTGACGATCAAGCTCGGCGGCCCGGACATCATCCCCGAGCAGGTCGTGCTCGGGCGGCAGGCCGAGTTCGGGGTCAACTGGCTGCCGAGCCTGTTCTCGAACCGCGAGGGGGGCAACGACCTCGTCAACATCGCCCAGCTGTACGCCCGTAGCGGCACGACCGAGGTGACGTGGAAAGACAGTGGTCTCAACTCGATCAAGAAGCTCGAGGGCAAGAAGTACGGCGTCTGGATCTTCGGCAACGAGTTCGAGCAGCAGGCTGCGCTGGTGAAAGCGGGACTTGATCCCAAGAAGGACGTGACGCTCGTCAAGCAGAACTTCGACATGGTCGCGTTCCTCAAGCGCGAGATCGACGCCGCCTCGGCGATGACGTACAACGAGCTCGCCCAGGTGCTCGAGTCGAAGAACCCGAAGACCGGCAAGCTCTACACGCTCAAGGACCTCAACGTCTTCAAGATGTCCGAGCTCGGGGTCGGGATGCTGCAGGACGGCATCTTCGTACGTGGTGATTGGATCGCGGACAAGGCGAACCAGGCCACCGCGGTGAAGTTCCTGCAGGCCACGTTCCGCGGCTGGGCGTTCTGCCGCGACAACTACAGGGCCTGCGTCAACATCGTCCTCGAGCAGGGCACGGCCCTGCCGCGTGGCCACCAGACCTGGCAGATGAACGAGGTCAACGCGCTCATCTGGCCGAACCGGCTCGGGATCGGGATCATGGATCCCGTCGAGTGGAAGCGGACGAACAGCATCGCCACGAAGTTCAAGGTCATCAAGAAACCGGCCACGGTGGCGTCCTATCGCGCCGACCTCGCCCGCAAGGCCGTCTCCGCGCTCAGGCGCCAGGGCGTCGACGTCAACGGGAAGAAGTGGAAGAAAGCCGTCGTCGTGCTCAGGGAGGGCGGCAAGTAGAGGGCGCCTCGTCCGTGCCGAACGGAAGCATGGTCCCGGGCAGCAGGTGGGTTTGCAACCGACTGTTGCAAGCCCACCGCCCCCGGCGCCGAAGGAGGGAGAAGCCATGTCGGTCTTGATCAAGGGCGGCCGCGTCGTCACCGCCTCGGACAGCTTCGTGGGAGACGTCCTCGTCGAGGGCGAGCGGATCGCCGCCGTCGGCGACGTGTCCGGCGCCTCGGCCGACACGGTGCTCGACGCGAGCGGCAAGCTCGTCCTGCCGGGCGCCGTCGATCCCCACACCCATCTCGACATGCCGTTCGGCGGGACGACGACGATCGACGACGTCACCTCCGGCCACGAGGCGGCCGTCTTCGGCGGCACGACGTGCCACGTGGACTTCTGTATCCAGGGCAAGGGCCAGTCCTTCGCAGACGCCCTCGGCGACTGGCACGGCAAGCGCGAGGGCAAGGCGCTGATCGACATGGGCTACCACATCGCCGTCACCGATCTTTCGACCCACGGCCGGCTGGAGGAGCTCGCGTCTCTACCCGAGCAGGGGATCACCTCCTACAAGCTCTTCATGGCCTACAAGGGCGCCCTGCAGGTCGACGACGAGACGCTCTTCCGCACGATGCAGGTCGCGGCCGACACGGGCGCGCTCGTGATGGTCCACGCCGAGAACGGCGACGCCATCGACGTGCTCGTCAAGGAGGCGCTCGCCGCCGGCAACACCGCGCCGGTGTGGCACGCACGCACGCGCCCCCCGGAGACGGAGGGGGAGGCCACCAACCGCGCGATCCAGCTCGCCCGCGTCGCCGGCTGCCCGCTCTACGTCGTCCACGTCTCCTGTCAGGAGGCGATCGAGCCGATCGCGCTCGCCCGCGGGAAGGGGTGGGATGTGTGGGGCGAGACGTGCACGCAGTACTTCTTCATCGACGAGACCTTTCTCGAGCGGCCCGACTTCGAGGGCGCCAAGTTCGTCTACACGCCGCCGCCGCGTGCGAAGCCGAACCAGGAGGCGCTGTGGCGTGCGGTGCGGCGCGACGAGCTCTCGGCGATCTCCACCGACCACTGCGCCTTCCTCTGGGACGGCCAGAAGACGATGGGTCGGAACGACTTCTCGAAGATCCCGAACGGCGGACCGGGGCTTGAGAACCGTCTCCACCTGATCCATCACTTCGGCGTCGGCGAGGGTCGCATCACGTTGACGCGCATGGTCGAGCTGCTGTGCACGAACCCCGCGAAGCTCTTCGGGCTGTACCCCCGGAAGGGGACGATCGCGCCGGGCTCCGACGCCGACCTCGTGATCTTCGACCCGGCGAAGCCGAAGACGATCCGCGCCGCCGACCAGCACTCGAAGACCGACTACAACCTGTACGAGGGCACCAACGTGAAGGGCGACGTCGAGACGGTGCTCGTCCGCGGGACGGTCGTCGTGCGCGACGGCGAGCTCCGGGTCGAGCCGGGCTACGGCCAGTTCGTCGAGCGGGCGCGCTTCGGTGAGGAGCTCCACCGGGAGACGGCGCCGTCGGCCCGGTGAGGGTCTCCGACTGGGAGGAGGCCCGGGGGCTCGAGCACCACTGGGCCGGGGACGAGCACACG
The DNA here is from genome assembly GCA_013694685.1 of Actinomycetota bacterium. GTDB lineage: Bacteria > Actinomycetota > Thermoleophilia > Gaiellales > Gaiellaceae > Gaiella. The sequence continues at coordinate 2,165 of JACDBY010000268.1, read as the reverse complement.
CTCATCGCGCTCTCCCGCTGCGACGGGCCTGCGGGCGAGGTACTCCGCGGTGCGGGCGCGACACCAGAGCGGCTCGTCGCGGAGCTCGAGCAGTCGCTCGCGAGCAGCGACCCGCCGCTGGAGCGGCGCGAGAGCGTCTCGCCCGAGTACACGCCGGCCCACTACCGCACGCGCGGCGTTGCCGAGGGGCTCGCGCTCGCCGCCGGCTCGGATCCGACGCGAGCACCTGCTCGTGGCGCTGGTGTGGCGCGCGACGGGGCTTCCCTCAGGGACCCTCCATCGCCTCGGAATCGAGCGGACGGAGCTCGTTCGGGCGCTCGCCGAGCGCGGGATACCTGTGCCAGACGGTGAGCCCGACGTGCTCGACCTCGGTCCGAGGAAACGACTCGAGGTCCCCTACGACTCGCTGATGACCATCGTGCGCGAGCTCCCGGGTCGACTACCCGACGGCGCCCACTTCGGCTTCAACCTGCACAACGAGACCCGGCGAGCCTGGATCGTCGTCGACGAGCACGTAGAGGCCGAGCCACTCGTCGCCGTGATCCTTGCGCACCAGAGCGAGACCGGCGAGCACCCGCCCGCCCCGCAGCCGCAGCACGGGGCGGGCCAGGTCCTGTCCTAGATACCGCTCAGCTGGCCGCGAATCGCCCCGCCGGGGTACTCGGCGTTGTGGACGTTCACGTAGTAGCCCTCGGGATTCGCCAGGATCTCGGCGACGGTCTGGCCGTCAACGAACTTCCCGGTCTCGCCCTCGGTCAGGCAGTCGGCAGCATCGCCGTCGCCCGGTGCTGCGAGGTTCACGACGACAGGCCCGTTCGAGCCCGCGGGTCCCTCATGGATGTGCGCCGCCGTCGCCGGTCCGATCTTGTCGACGGTCAAGACGTAGCAGAGCGTCTTCGCATCACCGTCGATGCCGAAGACGTACGCCTCACCGCGTCCGTTCGGATCGCCGGCGATGGCCTGCGACCCGTCGGCGGCCACTTCCTGGCGGCCGTCGAGGTCTGCCGTGAGGATCGTGTTCGTGTGACCGGCCAGTGCGCCGCCGAGCGGCGAGAGCAGTGTGCCGAGGAGCACACCGACCGTTGCTGCGAGCGTGACGTATACCCGTCCCCGCATGGGGACCTCCCCTCATTCGTGGAGAGACGCATTCGCGCTTGGTGCCGAAATGGTTCGGACCGCTACGGCACGACGACGAGCTTGGTGCCCGGGCCCTCGGCCTGGCGTCGCCAGGCGTCGGCGACGGCGCCCAGCGAGACCTGCTCCACGTCGAGCTGGATCGTCCCGGCGGCCGCGTGACCCACGAGGCGCGCGTAGTGCTCGGCCAGGATCGCCGGGGGAGCTGCGAAGTTCGTGTGCCCGAGGATCGAGAGGTTCTTGCCTCGAACCGCGCCCGAGGCGATCTCCGACGTCGGGCCTGCCGACTGACCGAGGTTGACGACCGTCGCCCTCGGCGCCGCCGCCTGTATCGCGGCAGCCGCTGGTGCGCCCCAGATCGGATCGAAGACGTAGTCCGGGCCGTCACCGCCGAACGCCTCGCGGAACGCCTCGACGAGGTCGTCCGCCTCGTCGAGCCGGAGCGTAGCGTCTGCACCCAGTGACGCGGCCCGTGCGAGACCCGCGGCGCTGCGACCCGCCGCGACGACCCGTGCCGCGCCAAGGATCTTCGCCGCCTGGACGGCGACGAGACCCACCGACCCGGTCGCCCCGAGGACGAGCACGTTCTCACCGCCCGAGAGCGGCGCTCGCCAGGCGAACGGAAGCCACCCGGCGAGACCCGCGATCCCGAGCGCGGCCGCGAGCGCGGGATCGGTGCCTTCGGGGAGCTCGACGGCCGTCGAGTTGCCGATTTGCGCGCGCTCGGCGAGGGCGCCATTGCGCGACAACCCGAGACCATCGCCGAAGATCCAGAGCAGCCGCCCGTCCGCATCGCGGACGACGGCCTCACACCCGGGCACGTAGGGAAGCTCGGGCGTCCCTCCGTGGTAGAGACCGCGGGAGACGGCAAGGTCGAGCGGGTTGAGCGACGCCGCGACCACCTCGACGGCCCCCTCGGGCTCGTCGACGTCTGCGAGCTCGGGAACCGTCTCGAGCTTCCGGATGACTGCCGCCCGCACCCTCCTACCCTAACCTCCGCGGTGCGCACGGAGCAGCGTTCGAGCGCGGGC
>JACDBY010000190.1 GCA_013694685.1 Actinomycetota bacterium | reverse complement strand
GTTGATCTGGGGGCAGAGCTTCTTGACCTCGTCGCGGTCGACCACCCGGCTCGAGATCCCGAGCAGCTTGTTGACCTCGGCTCGCTCGTGCTGGACGACGAGCGAGCGGTCGGAGTGGGCGAGCGTGAAGTGCCCGTGCTGGGAGAACATGAGGTTGAAGTCGAGCTCGGCCGAGAGCTTCTCGTAGAGCTCGACGCTCGCCTGGTAGAAGGCAGCGCCTTCGGGTGTCCGGTAGTTGGAGCGGATGATCGTCGTGTTGCGGCCCGCGCCACCGGAGCCGATGTAGCTCTTCTCGAGGATCGCGACGTTCGTGATCCCGTGGCGCGCTGCGAGGTAGTACGCAGTGGCGAGCCCATGGGAGCCACCGCCGACGATCACGACGTCGTAGCTGCGCTTGAGCTCCTGCCGCTCCGGAAGCACGCGCTTGCGGAAGAAGATGTCCTTCATGCTCGTTCCGTCTCGGGCAGTGCGTCGACCCCGACGAGCCCACCGCCGAGCGCCTGCGCGCGATCGAGGGCGACCTCTGCCAGGTAGTGCCCGAGCTCCTGCGCGACGAGGATCCGGAAGCCTTCGCCGCTCGGAAGCACGTGCGCTGTCACGTGCGCGACCTCGCCGCCCGAGGGGAACTGGTGCAGGTGCGTCAGTCGCGCGATCAGCGTCCGCGCTTCGGACCCGGTAACGGCGAGCACCGTGTACGCCGCGGTGACGTCGAGGAGCAGCCTTGCCCCGGCGAGCCCCTGGACGACCGCGGCGCGCTCGGACCCGGGATAGAGCACGAGTGCGCGACGAGGCGACAGTCTGTAGACGGTGAGCCCGGGGGAATCGGGTGCGGGACGCACCTCGAGCTTGCCGAGATGCGACAGATCTGCGATGCCGACAGCCTCGAGGTGGGTGTCCTCCTCGGGGACGACCGTTGGCACGCGCCAACCGTCGCGCTCGTCGAAGAGAGCGCCAGCCGCCGCGAAGACGCGCTCCGCCGCGGAACGCGCGACGGGGTGGAAGCCGCCCTCGTCGCGGGCCAGGGACGGGGAGAGGAAGTCGAGCACGGTCATGCCTTGAGCCGTTCGCCCGCGGGGTCGAAGAACGGGCCGAGGTGGACGCGCATCGGCACCGCCTTGCCGTTCACCTGCACGTCGAAGCGGCCACCGTCGACCGCGAGCGCGTGCGGGACGATCGCGAGCCCGATCACCTTCCCGAGCTCCTCTGAGCGGCGCACCGAGGTCACCCGACCGGATGAGACACCGTCGATCACCACCTGACCGCCCTCCACCGGGATTGCGCCGCTCGGACTCTCGAAGCCGACGAGCATCCACCGGAGGCCGCGGTCGGCGGCCGCCTGGGTCGCCCACTTGCCGACCCACTCGAACTCCTTCTCGTTCTTGACGAGCCACGGCATCGCCGCCTCGTGCAGGTTCGACTCGGAGTCGGTGTCCTGTCCGACGATCACGTGCCCCTTCTCGAGGCGGAGGATGCGCTGCGGCTCGAGCCCGAACGGAGCGACGTCGAGCTCGCGACCCTGCTCGAGGAGCGTCTCCCAGACGTGATCCCCATGGGGGCTCGGGAAGTGGAGTTCGTAGCCGAGCTCGCCGACGAAGCCGATCCGGAGCGCCAGGGCGGGGACCCCAGCAACCCGTACCTGGCGCGCGTCGAGGTACCTGAGCCCCTCGTTCGAGAAGTCGTCGGCGGAGACACGCTCCATCAGCTCGCGCGCCTTCGGCCCCGCCGCATTGATCGCGGCGATGGCACCCGTGAGTTGCGTGAACCGCGCGTCGAGCTGCCACACCGCGTTCCACCAGGTGAACCACTGGTAGACGGCGTCGGCACCGGTCGAGGTCGTGGTGACGTAGAACGTCTCGTCGTCGAGCCGCGCGACGGTGCCGTCGTCCATGATCCGACCCGCGTCGCCGGTCAGCACGCCGTAGCGGACTCGGCCAGCCTTCAGGTCGGAGAAGCGGTTCGGGTAGACGCGGTCGAGGAAAGCGCCTGCCTCCGGTCCTGTGACGAGGAGCTTCCCGAGCGTCGAGACGTCGATCAGACCCACCGCGCGATGAACCTGGCGCGCCTCCGCGCCGGCGTCTGCACCGTAGGAGTGCGGCCGCTTCCAGGCGCCCGTCCACATCATCCGCGCCCCGAGGGCCTCATGGGCGTTGTGGAGCGACGTTCGCTTGACCGGCTCCTCCGGGTGACCCGCGAGGAGCCCGAGCGTGATCGGGGTGTGCGGAGGGCGCGCCGTGGTCGTGCCGATCGCGTTCTCGTCGAGCCCGGTCGCCCTCGCGTAGACGCGGATCGAGTTGACGTGGCAGAGGCGTCCCTGACACGGCCCCATCGTCACGGTGGTGTAGCGCTTCGAGAGCTCGATCGAGTCGAAGCCCTCCGCGATCGCGTACTTCAGGTCCTTCGCCGTCTGGTCCTCACAGAAGCAGATGAAGCTCTTCTCGCCGGTGTACCCGAGCACGGGGGTCGTCACCGCCGGCTCGCCGACCTCGCCGGCGGCGCCCCCCACCGCGGTCACGCTGGCAGGGAGATCCGTGGGGATGAAGATCCCACGCGTCTCGTCGTACTCGACCCGTGCGCCCGCCTGGGCGAGCAGCTTGTAGTTCGGCTGCGGGCTGCCGGACATCACGACGAGATCGGTCCGTGTCAGCTTGCCGTTGACCGACACCGCCTCCACCCGTCCCTTGTGCCCTCGCGCCTCGATGTTCGGGGGCTGGCCTTCCCGCAGGTCGAGGAGACCCACGAGCTCGACCCCGGCACGCTCGAGATCGGCGGCCGCCGCGAGGCCGCGATCGTCGGCCGTGAGCACGAACGCACGCTCGGCCGGCTTGATCGAGAAGCGGTTCACGAGCCGCCGCACGCCGTCGGGGAGCATCACCCCGACGAGATCGTTGCCCGGAAAGACGAGCGGCTGCTCGACGATGCCGGTCGCGACCACGACCGCCTCGGCTCGGATCCTGACGAGCCGGTTCTCGCAGGCGACGGGAACGAAGCCGTACTCGAAGAGCCCGATCGCGATCGCGGGCGCGAGCAGCTCGACCCCCGCAGCGAGCGCCCGCCGCTTCAGCTCCGCGGCGCGCAGGTGACCATCGGGATCGGCGAGCAGGGCACCGCCGACCTCGGGTCCCTCCTCGACGAGGATCACGTGCCGACCGGCACTCGCGGCATCCGTTGCCGTCCTCAATCCGGCCTCCCCGCCGCCGACCACGAGCACGTCCGCGTGCCGGTGCTCGACGTCGATCCGGGGTCGCGGTGTGCCCCGCGGATCCAGGCGACCCAGACCGGCTGCGCCGCGCAGCACCTTCTCGTAGAGCGGCCAGAGCCTGCGCGGCCGGATGAACGTCTTGTAGTAGAAACCGGGCGGCGTGAACGGGCCGCCGAGCTTGTCGGTCACCTGCATCAGGTCGCGGTCGAGCGAGCCGACGAAGTTCTGGCCCTTCACCACCGCGCCCTCGCGCACGGGCGTCACGCAGACGCGGATCGACGGCTCCCCGTCGACGGTCATCTGGCAGTTCGCGCAGTGGCCCGAGCAGCACATGAGCCCGCGCGGACGGTGGTACTTGAAGCTGCGCGAAAAAACGCGGCGTCCGGAGGCATAGAGCGCGGAGCCGATCGTGTCGCCACCGAACGCCGTGACGGGCTTCCCGTCGAAGAGAAACGTGACCGCGATCGAGCGGTCGATGAGCTCGTACGGCTGCGGGGCCAAACGCGTCATGTGGTCAAGAGCAGGTGTCGGACTGAAGTCCGACACCGGTCGATCCCCGGGTGTCCGACTTCAGTCGGACACCTGCTCTTCAGGCACGCAAGCCTCACAGAACCTGCGCGCCTTCTTGCTGCGAGGCGGCCTCGGATCCGTCCCGGCCGCCGGGGGAGTCGGCCGGCCCCGGATGCCACGTGCGCACGACCTCGTTCGTATACGTGTGCCGCTCGGCCAGGAACCACTCCTCGCAGACCCGGCAGAACCACCACTCCCGCTGCACGCCCCAGACGTTGTCGCGAAAGTACACGTACTCGTTCAGCTCACGCTGACTCGGCGCCGCGGCGGCCGGGCGTTTGGTCGACTCGCCGGCGCAGCGCAACTCCTCCACTTCGCGCGGACCGCAATTCGGGCAGGTGACGAGGAGCGACATGTCCGCTATGTTCCACACAGCGCAACGGCGTCTCGCCGTTCGCAACGCGAATCTACCGTCTGTGCAAGTTCGACGTCAACCATCGACGCGCCGCATCGAGGCCGCCCAGCGCGCGGTGGCGGTACTCGACGCGCTCGCGGACGGAGGCGAGCTCGGTACGAACGAGCTCGCGCGCCGGCTCGCTCTTCCCCCGAGCACGGTCTCGAGGCAGCTGGGGACGCTGACCTCCACCGGGCTCGTGGAGCACGATCCGCAGACCGGCCGCTACCGCCTCGGGATCCGCGTCGTCCGTCTCGCCAACGCCGTACTCGCGCGTCTCGACGTGCGTCAGGTCGCCCGCCCGCACCTCGAGGAGCTCGTCCGGCTGACCGGGGAGACAGCGACGCTCCACGTTCCCGGAGACGAAGACGCCGTCACGGTCGACTTCGTCCCGAGTGCCCACTTCGTCCAGCACGTGACGCAGCTCGGGCGACCGTCGATCGCGCATGCATCGTCGGCGGGGAAGGTGATGCTCGCGTTCGCCGGCCGGGCTCTGCCACGAGGTCCCCTGCGCGCGTACACGCCGCACACGATCACCGGCGTGAGAGCGCTCGCCGCGGAGATCGACCGCGTCCGCGGCCGTGGCTACGCCGAGGCGTTCGAGGAGCGCGAGCCCGGCCTCAACGCCGTCGCCGCGCCGATCTGGTCGTCGACGCGGGCACTCGCCGCGATCGTCGCGCTCCAGGGCCCGACGGCCCGCTTCGGGCGTGCCCAGGTCGACGCCGCGACACCGCGGCTGCTCCGGCGGGCTCGGGCGATCTCGCTCGCGCTGGGCTGGAGCCCCTGAGTGGTTCAGGGGACGATGCGGAGGACCTCACCAGCACCGGACGTGACGGTGGGTCAGGCGCTCATCAGCATCACGACGTCTGCTCGGCCAGCCGCACTGCGACGCGGTCGGCGAGCTCGTCGAGGAGGCCCTGCTGCATCCCTGCGAGTGGGACTCGGGCCATCAGCGAGGCCTCGATGGTGAGCGCCACGAGATCCTCCGGCTCGAGGTTGTGGACGTGCGACTTCCCGCAGGCACGCGCGAGCGTCTGGGCCTCGAGCGTCAGCACGCGGAGGTAGTTCGCGAGCCTGCGCCCGCCGAGCTCCGGGTCGAAACGCGCTGCGAGGTCGGCGTCCTGCGTCGAGATCCCGGTCGGGTCGCGACCCGCCTGCCAGTCGTCGTAGAAGCCGGCGGCGCTGCCGAGCGCACGGTAGTCCTCGTCGTGCTCAGGCGCGTTGTCGCCCATCGCGATCAGCGCTGCGACACCGATCGAGACTGCGTCCGCGCCGAGCGCAAGCGCCTTGGCGACATCGGCGCCCGTCCGGATTCCGCCGGAGACGACCAGCTGCACTTGGCGATGCATGCCGAGCTCCTGCAGCGCCTCGACCGCGAGCGGGATCGCCGCGAGCGTCGGGATTCCGGCGTGCTCGATGAAGACATCCTGCGTCGCGGCCGTGCCCCCCTGCATCCCGTCGAGCACGATCACGTCGGCGCCCGCCTTCACGGCCAGCTGGGTGTCGTAGTACGTGCGGCTCGCCCCGATCTTGACGAACACGGGCTTCTGCCAATCGGTGATCTCCCGCAGCTCCTGCAGCTTGATCTCCAGGTCGTCGGGGCCCGTCCAGTCCGGGTGGCGGGAGGCGCTGCGCTGGTCGATGCCCTTCGGCAGGTTGCGCATCGCGGCCACGCGGTCGGAGATCTTGTGCCCGAGCAGCATCCCGCCGCCGCCCGGTTTCGCGCCCTGCCCGACCACCACTTCGATCGCGTCGGCCCGGCGCAGGTCGTCGGGGTTCATCCCGTAGCGGGACGGGAGCAGCTGGTAGACGAGCAGCGTCGAGTGCTCGCGCTCCTCCGGCGTCATGCCACCGTCCCCGGTCGTCGTCGAGGTTCCGACCTCCGAGGCACCGCGGCCGAGTGCCTCCTTCGCCGGTCCCGAGAGCGCCCCGAAGCTCATCCCGGCGATCGTGACCGGGATCGCGAGCTCGAGCGGCCGCTTCGCAAAGCGCGTGCCGAGCACGACATCGGTCGCGCAGCGCTCGCGGTAGCCCTCCAGCGGGTAGCGCGAGACGCTCGCCCCGAGGAAGAGCAGGTCGTCGAAGTGCGGCACCTTGCGCTTCGCGCCGAAGCCGCGGATGTCGTAGATTCCCTCCCGCGCGGCGCGCTGGATCTCGGCGATCACGCGGCGGTCGTAGAGATACGACTCGCGCAGACCCCAACCGGCGTCGGTCGCCATCAATACGCGCCCGCGTTATCGATCTCGAAGGTGTAGAGGCGGCGCGCCGAACCGTAGCGGCGAAAGCTCATGGGCTCGACATCCGTGATCTCGGCGGCAGCAAGCAGCTGCCGGACCTCCGCGAGATGCTCCTCGCGAACCTCCTTCTCGACGCAATCGGCGCCGAGGCCATTGACGATTCCCGCGACATAGAGCCTCGCCTCATAGATCGAGTCGCCAAGCGCCTCGCCTGCATCGCCGCAGACGAGCAGCCGGCCGGTCTGAGCCATGAAGGCGCTCAGATGCCCGACGTTGCCACGCACGACGATGTCGATGCCTTTCATCGAGATGCCGCAGCGCGCCGACGCGTCGCCGTGGACGACGAGCAATCCCCCTCGTCCGGTCGCCCCGGACGACTGGCTCGCGCTGCCCTCCACGATCACTCTTCCCGACATCAGGTTCTCGGCGACCCCGGTGCTCACGTTGCCGTGCACCGTCACCGTCGCGCGCTTGTTCATGCCGGCGCAGTAGTACCCCGCGTGACCATCGATCTCGACCTCCACGTCCGCATCGAGGCCGCAGGCGATGGCGTGCGCGCCGTTGGGATTGACGACGCGCCAGTGCCGCGGCCCGGGCTCGCTCGCGAGGTCGTGGAGGCGCTGGTTGAGCTCGCGCAGGGGCGTGACGGCCAGATCGACCGTCTCGACCGCGGCAGCGACGCTCACGCCACCGCCTGCCGCTCCCACGCGTACACGACGCCCGGCTCGGGCTCCCACAGCCGGGCCTCCGCCGATCCCGGCAGCACGGCGATGGCACGCCATTCGGAGGCCATCGCGACCCAGTCGTCGGTCTCGGCCATCACCGCCGGCTTGCACGCGATCGGGTCGCGCAACACCGCGAAGCCGTCCGCGGTTCCGCAGAGGAACGTGTAGAAGCCGTCGAGATCGTCGAGGCACCCCTCGAGCGCCTCCTGCAACGACGCTCCTTCTCGAAGCCGCCACGCCAGATAGCCCGCGGCGACCTCGGTGTCGTTCTCCGTCCGGAACTCGATCCCCTCGCGTCGCAGGCTCTGCCGCAGACGATTGTGGTTCGAGAGCGAACCGTTGTGGACGAGGCAAAGGTCGAGCCCGGTCGAGAACGGGTGCGAGCCCTCCGTCGTGACGCGGCTCTCGGTGGCCATCCTCGTGTGACCGAGCGCGTGGGAGCCCGCCAGCTCCTCGAGCCGGAACCGCTCGGCGAACGCGGTAGGAAGGCCGACCTCCTTGTAGATCTCGATCACGCGACCGGCACTCATCACGCGCAGGTCGGGGCGCTCGTCGTGAATCCAGCCCGAGACGTCGTCGACATCGCCCTCGACTACGAGCACCGCGTGGCTCGCACGGCGCATGGGGTGCTCGCACGCAGCGAACCGGTTGCCGAGCGCGACGGCGAGCGCGCCCCAGTCCTCAGCAGGGTCGGCCGAGTAGACGACGAGCTTGCTCGAGCCTGCGGGCACAGGCTCTCGATAGACGGCGACCCCGGCGCTGTCGGGGCCACGGCTCGACATCTGCACGAGCATCGCCCCGAGGTACGCCCCGAGCCGGTCTTCGATCTCGCCGGTCTTCGCGAACAGCCCAACGATCCCGCACATGGCTCAGACGGCTCCTTGCTCGGAGATGCAGAACACCCTCTCCTTGTGGAGAGTAGTACCAAGGGAACGGCGAAATAGGGTCAGTTTCGGCCGAAATTCGAGGATCGGTATGGAGGTTTCCTCCATACGTATGCTGTCTCAGAACCGGGTCAGGTACTCCCTGACCTCCCACGGGGTGACCTGCTCGTGGTAGCGGAACCACTCGTCGCGCTTGACCCTTACGTAGTAGTCGACGTAATCCTCGTCGCGGCCACGACCGAGCGCAGCGCGGAGCACGTTGTCCGTCTCGAGCTCGCCGATCGCCTCGAGCAGGGTCGACGGCAGCGTGCGCAGACCCTTTGCAACATTGTCGGCATACGCGGAGGCGTAGAGATTCTCGCCATTCGGCTCACCGGCGTCGAGCTTGCGGTCGATCCCGTCCAGCCCGGCCGCCAGCACTGCGGCCGCCGCGAGGTAGGGGTTGCACGAGCCGTCGATCGTGCGATCCTCGATCCGGCCGGGGGCCGGGATCCGCAGCATCTGGGTGCGGTTGTTGTAGCCGTACGAGATCCAGACCGGTGACCAGGTCGCGCCGCTCGCGGTCGAGCCAAGCTTCAGCCGCTTGTACGAGTTGACCGTGGGCGCAGTCAGCGCCGAGTAGGCGCGGGCATGCTGCCGGAGCCCACCGATGAAGTGGTACGCGGTCTCCGAGAGGCCGAGTCCGCGTGGGTCGCTCTCGTCCAGGAACACGTTTCGCTCACCGTCCCAGAGCGAGAGATGGAAGTGCGCGCCGTTGCCGGTGAGGTTCGTGAACGGCTTCGGCATGAACGTCGCGATCGCGCCGTGCTGCTCGGCCAGCGTGTGCACCATGTAGCGGAAGAAGATGGCGCGATCGCAGGTGGTCAGCGCCTCGGCGTACTGGAAGTTCTGCTCGAACTGCCCGTTCGCGTCCTCGTGGTCGTTCGCGTAGTTGCCCCAGCCGAGCTCGTTGCAGTACTTGGAGACTGTGGTCAGGAAGTCGTAGCGACGCGTCAGGCCGGCCATGTCGTAACACGGCTTCTCGAGCGTGTCGTACTTGTCGGCGACGGCGATCGAGCCGTCCTCCGCCTGCTCGACCAGGAAGTACTCGAGCTCGATCCCCATTCGCAGCTCGAGGCCCCGCTCGGCGGCTCCCGCAGACACGTTCCGAAGGATTGTCCGCGGGCAGTACGGCCACGGCTCGCCCTCCACGGTGACGTCGCAGGCGAACCGCGCGAGATTCGATTGCCACGGAACCGGCGTGAAGCTCGCGAGGTCGGGCATCGCAGCGATGTCCGGATCAGCGGGCACCTGACCGATCTCTCCGGCGGCGAAGCCTGCGAAGCCTGCGCCATCGTTCACGAGATCGTCGAGATTGGCGGCGGGAATGAGCTTGGCGCTCGGTCGCGCGTAGAGATCGACGAACTGGGCGAACAGGAACTCGACTCCGCGTTGCTCCATCTGCTTGCGCACCTGCGCGAGCGTGCTGTCGTCGTCCGTCATTGCTCTCCTCCTCTCGGGTTCCCGCTTGTATCACGACGGACCTCGGGGCGGAAACGGTGCATCTCTCCACACGCGCGGCGCCAGGAGTGTCCGATCGATTACACGCGCTGGCGCAGCCGCACGAGCTTGACGGCGATCTCGAGCATCAGCCAGTCGTCGCGGCGCAGGTCGAGCTCGGCGATCTCCGCGATCCGCCGGAGCCGCTGGCGGAGCGTGTTCTGGTGGACGTACAGCGCCTCAGAGGTCGCGCTGATGCTCCCGTGGCGCCGGAGGAACTCCTCGAGGGTCTGGAAGAGCTGCGTCTGTCGCTGCGCGTCGTAGTCGGCAAGTCGGGTGACGGCCTCGACGGTCGCATCGCGCGTCCCGGCCTCGCTCGAGGCGGCGATCCGGAGGAGGTACTTGTAGGCCCCGAGCTCGTCGTAGGCGACAACGGGCGGATCGCAACGCAGAACCGTCGAGCCAAGCAGCGCATGCCTCGCTTCGGCGAACCCTTCGGCGTAGGCGTCCTCCCCCTGGCACGGCCCGGAGAGCCCGACCGGTACGGGCTCGCCGAGTCCGGACAGCACACGCCCGATCACTTCCAGGAGTGCGGGCACGCCGCCTCGTGGAACCCGCACGAGGCCGCGCATGGTCGCATCGCGGCGATCGAGCAAGGCGCCCGGCAGCGCCGAGCGGAGGGCTGTCTCGGCGCCGTCCGAGCAGGGCTCGGCGTGGAGAACGGCATGCGGATCCGAGAGGTCGCAGCCGAGCCGGGCCGCTCGGAGATCGAGCTCGGCCACCGGGCGACCCTCGGCGAGCTCGTCGAGGAAGTCCGTGGTCAGGTTGCGCTCGGTCAGCCGCTCGATCAGCCTGACCTTGCGGATCCCGACCGAGAGTTGTCCGGCGAGCGCCCTGGCCAGCTCGACGCGCCGCGTGCCCTCGGCGACGACGAGGCCGACGAGCTCGCCCTCGGCGACAAGCGGCACGGACAGCTTCCCCCGGCGTGCGCGCGGCGAGAGCTGCGGGCCGAGCTCGGCGAGTCCGATGCGCTTCGCCGCGGGCGCACGGTCGGGAGAGGAGCGGTGAAGCACGAGCTCGTCTCCGCCGGGCTCGATCAGGTAGAGGTGACACGCCGACGCGCCGAGCAGGGCGCGAGCCCCCTCGACGGCGGCCGGGAGCAGGTCGCCGAGCGTATCTGCGCCCGCCAGCGCTTCCGCCAGGGCCGTCAGCTCCTCGAGCGCACTGACCCGTCCACGCATCTCCTCGTACAGCCGCGCGTTCTCGATGGCTCCCGCGACCAGCGAGGCGACAGTGACGAGGAAGTCGACCTCCGGGGGGGAGAACTCACGTGGCGCCTCGCTGTGGACGGTCACCGCGCCGACGAGGCGGTCGCTCTTGCCGATCATGGGGACGGTAAGGAGGGATTGGAATCGCTCGTCCTCGAGCTCGGGCACGCGCTTGGTACGTGGATCCTCGTCGGCCCGCTCGCGGATGAACGCCGGCTCGCGTCGCTCGGCTGCCCACCAGGCCAGAGCCTCGCCCCGCTCGAGCACGATCTGGTGGACGAGGTGCCGGTACGGCTCGGACGCGGCCTCGAGGACGAGCCGCTCCTCGTCCGGATCTGCGAGATAGACGAAGCACGCGTGCACCGCGCTCGCCTCCGAGAGGAGCTCGACGACCGACGCGAGCACTGCGTCGAGCTCGAGCGACGAGGAGACCGTCGAGATGATCCGCGAGAGCGCGAGCTCCTCGCGCGCACGTGCGTTCACGGGCACAGCGTACGAGCGACAGGGCCAGGCCGTCTACCGTTTCCCGTCGCCCGACGCCGCGTCAATGAGTCGCGGCGGCACCGAGGTGGCGGAAGTGCGCGCCGCTCTCGACGATCTCGCAGATCTGCTCGATCGCGAAGCGGAGCTCGTCGTCGGAGGTGTAGTAGTGCGGGCCGAGCCGGATCCCCGCGTCGGGGCGGAAGTCGCAGAGGATCTGCCGCTCGGTGAGCTCGCGGTGGACGGCGGGGAAGTCGGGCACGTGGACTGTCACGGTGCCGCCGCGTCGCGTCTCGGCGCGCGGGCTGCGCACCTCGAACCCTGCCTCGTCGGCGAGCTCGATCAGGAGCTGCGTCTGGCGTAGCGAGTTGGCGCGGATCCGCTCGACGCCGACCTCTTCGATCAGGTCGTACCCCGCGGTCGCCGCGTAGTGAGCCGGAACGTTGGGGGTGCCGGTGAGGAACCGTGCAGCACCGCCGGCATAGCGCATCTCCTCCTCGAACCCGAACGGCTCGTCGTGGGCCTGCCAGCCGGTGAACGTCGGCTCCAAGCGCGCGGAGAGATCCGGGCGCACGTAGAGCCACCCGTTCCCCGGGCCACCGCAGAGCCACTTCACCGAGCCACCAACCGCGAAGTCGACGTGGAGCGCGGTGACGTCGAACGGGACGATTCCGGCGGACTGGTAACAGTCGAGGATCACATGCGCGCCGACCTCGTGTGCACGGCTCACGATGGGCTCGACGTCCTGGATCTCGCCGGTTTTGAAGAGCACGTGACTGACCGGCACGAGAAGCGTCCGCTCGTCGATCGCCTCGACGATCGCCTCGTCGGTCTCGCAGACGACGACCTCCAGCTGCGGTTGCGCCTGGTAGAGGTAGCGCACCGAGGGGAAGTTGCCACGCTCGTAGACGACCCGGTTTCGGCCCGGGTCGGGTGGGAGGAAACATGAGAGGACGACCGCCTCGGCGACCGCAACGTTCTGGTGCATCACGGTCGAGCCGGCCGGTGCGCCGATGATGCGACCCACCTGGTCGCCCACCGTCATCGGCGTCGTCCACCAACCTTCGCCCCAGGCGCGGATCCCGCGCTCACGCCACATGCGGGCGTACTCGGCCAGCCGCTCCTCGGCCCGTCGCGGCATCGCCGCGAGCGAGTGGTTGATGAGGTACGTCGTCTGCGCGAGGATCGGGAACTCGACGCGATAGTCGGTGAGCTCCCGCACGCGAAGAGCCTAGACACCCGATCAGGCGAGCACGCGAGTATTCGTCTGCTACTCTGACTGGACTAGGTTAGTCCATTAAGCCATGTCTGCGCAGGTCAACATCCACGAAGCGAAGACGCACTTCTCACGGCTCGTCGAACGGGCCGCCGCCGGCGAAGAGATCGTGATTGCGAAGGCGGGTCGGCCGCGCGCGCGTCTGGTGCCCCTCGCTGAGGCGACCCCCAACCGCCGGGGTGGCTCGATGAAGGGACGGATCTGGCTGGCCGACGATTGGGACAGCCCGGAGACGAACGAGCAGATCGCCGACGACTTCTGGGGCGACAGTTGGCCGCGCGAGACAGACCAGCGCGACTCTTGAGACTTCTGCTGGACACGAACGCGCTTCTCTGGTGGCTCGACGACCCATCCCTCGTCGCCTCACCCGCGCGGAGCGCGATCGCGGACAGTTCCATTCCCGTTGCCGTGAGCGCGGTGACGGCGTTCGAGATCCACACGAAGGCCTCGCTCGGAAAGCTCGCGTTCGAGGGTGACCTGGAGTCGGAGATGGCCGAGGAGGGGTTCGACCCCTTGCCGATGACCTTCCCGCACGCGGTTGCGGCCGGGTCGCTGCCCCTGATCCACCGAGATCCATTCGACCGGCTGCTCGTCGGACAGGCCCAGGTCGAGCGGATGACCCTGGTCACCCGCGACAGAATGCTCCCGCGGTACGGCGTGCCCGTGCTCAGAGCCTAACCGACGGTCAGCTGAGGCGTTTCAGAAGGCCGAGCGCGCGCTGATCCCATGGCACGCGGTGCGTCGCCCCCGCGGCCCGCATCTCGCCGAGGTGCGCGAGGTACCAGTCGTAGGTCGCGCAGAGGGTCTCGGCGTTCGAGAGGCGCGGCTCCCAGCCGAGGAGCGAGCGCGCCCGGTCGATCGCGACGAACGAGTCCTTGTGTGCCGTTCGGTAGTGCCACTCGGCAAGCGGCGAGAGCTGGGCGAGCTCGAGCGCGCGGAGCGCGAGCTCGGCCGGGCGAGCGGGCACGGGCCGCAGCCGTGAGCCCGAGCCCGCGTGCTCGCTCAGTGCCTCGAGATCCTCACGTACGGTGCCGAACTCCGCCGCGCCGACGTTCAGCGCCCGACCGGCGACTGGCGCGTGGAAGCAGCGGACGACCGCCTCCACCAGGTCCTCGACCGCGAGCAGCTGGTAGCGATTCGAGCCGTCGCCCAGGATCGGGATGCGCCTGCCCTCGCGGATCCAGTCGAAGAGGATCTCGAAGACGCCGAGCCGCTCGGGGCCGACGAACGTCTTCGGCCGCACGATCACCGTCTCGAGCCCGCGCTGCGCGAACGCGAGGCAGAGCCGCTCGGCATCGATCTTCGACGCGCCGTAGTGGCCGACACCGACGAGCGGATCGTCCTCGTAGATCGGGTGCCGCTCGGGAACACCGTAGACGGCCGTGGACGAGACGAGGACGACGCGCCGCACACCCGCCTCGAGCGCGGCGGCCATCGTGACCGCCGTGCCCTCGACGTTGACGGACCGGATCGCCTCACGCGTCAACTGGATCGGCAGAGCCGCGGCCGCATGGACGAGCACGTCGGCGCCGGCGACGAGCTCGCGGGCGCCGGCCGTGAGCCGGACGTCGCCCCGCAGCTCGTCGACGCGGGCTTCGAGATCGGCATCGTCGAGCGGGACGAGGTCGAGCGTTCGCACCTCGTGCCCCTCGGCGAGGAGACGGCGGGCGAGGTGCAGGCCGAGAAAGCCGGCACCCCCTGAGATCGCGACGAGCACGGCGCGGAAGGTTAGACGGCAGGAGGTCAGGTGGCGGAAGAGTCGATGATGCGGGCATGAGAACCGTCGCCGCCGCCCTCGCCATCGCCGGGGCTCTGGCCGCAGCCCCGATCACCGCGTTCGCGGCGCCAACGAAGAACGGCCTCCCGTCCTACACGGACGGCTACGCCAAATGGACGAAGATCATCGACGGCCGTTCTCGACCCCCGGCGCACACAATGGCGTCAAGAACGTCTACACGAGCAAGCAGCGCGAGGGAAACCGGCGCTTTCCGAACGGGACCGTGATCGTCAAATCGATCGCCGATCAAGGCGCAAAAGGCCTCGCGCGCCACGTTGCCGTGATGCGCAAGGTGCGCGGCCGCTGGCAGTGGGTCGAGTACGAGCTCGAGGGCACGCGCTACGACGTGCTCGCGAGCGGCGCGCTGAAACGAAA
Source organism: Actinomycetota bacterium (assembly GCA_013694685.1). GTDB lineage: Bacteria > Actinomycetota > Thermoleophilia > Gaiellales > Gaiellaceae > Gaiella. The sequence goes on along the minus strand of JACDBY010000190.1, from coordinate 196 downwards.
CCGGTTCTGCAGCTCGTGTCACATGCAGGTCAAGGCGAACAACTGGGTCTTCACCAAGCGGTGAGCGCGCGCTCGTGCGACCCAGGCGAGGGCCGGACAGGTCCCGGCCCGACGCCGTCAGCTCGTCGCGCCTTGTGCACCGCCGGTGGTTCCGTAGGGGCCGGACCTGTCCGGCCCGTTACCGCGTCAGGAGACC
>JACDBY010000180.1 GCA_013694685.1 Actinomycetota bacterium | reverse complement strand
GGCGAGCTTCGGGCCTACCGGGCGCGGCGGCGGGTGGAGCTCATCGACGGCGTGTACATCGCGTCGCTGTCGTTCCGGACGGTGACCTACAAGGCGCTCTGCGCGGCGACCCAGCTCGCGAGCTTCTATCCGGATCTCTCCGACCCCGAATGGGCGGCCTCGTGGGCGATCTTCCACCAGCGGTTCTCGACGAACACCGAGCCGACGTGGGAGCGCGCGCAGCCGTTTCGCCTCCTCTGCCACAACGGCGAGATCAACACGATCGAGGGCAACGCAGCGTGGATGGAGGCGCGCGAGCGGGCGCGTGGGCCCGAGCCGGAGCTCGCCCCGGTCCTCGACCGCTCGGGTTCGGACTCCGCCCTCCTCGACAACGCACTCGAGCGGCTCGTGCGTGCAGGCGCCGACGTCAGCGAGGCGCTCTCTCAGCTCGTCCCTCCGGCCTGGCAGAACGATCCGCGGATCGACGAGGAGGAGCGCGCGATGCGGCGCTACCACGCGATGCTCGTCGAGCCGTGGGACGGCCCTGCCGGTCTCGTCTTCACCGACGGGCTCACGTGCGGCGCGAAGCTCGACCGGAACGGGCTCCGACCCCTGCGTGTCGCGGTCTGCGACGACGGGCTCGTCGTGGTCTGCTCGGAGGCGGGAGCCGTGCCGCTCCCGGATGGCGTCGCGGTCCGACGCACGCGGCTCGGCCCTGGGCAGATCCTGGCCGTCGGCCCCGAACGCGGACTCCAGCTGGATCGGGAGCTCACCCGCGAGCTGGCGCGGCGACATCCCTATCGGTCGTGGGTCGCGGACTCGCTGCGCTTCGGCACGCAGGGCGACCCGGTCGGTGCTCCCGACGGGGATCTCCTCGCGCGTCACGCCCTGCACGGCTACACCCAAGAGGAGCTCAATCTGGTTCTCCGCGCCATCGCCCAGGCGGGCGCCGAGCCGGTGTACTCGATGGGCGACGACGCGCCGATCGCGCCCCTGGCCGGCCGCGCGCGTCCGCTGCCGTCGTACTTCAGGCAGCGCTTCGCCCAGGTCACGAACCCGGCGATCGACCACTACCGCGAGCGCGACGTGATGTCCGTCGCGACCCTCGTCGGCGCCCGGGCATCGCTTGGGACCGAAGGCCCCCTGCCGCCGCTCGTCGCGCTGCCGTCCTTCCTCGTCACGCTCGCGGGGCTCGATGCGCTCGAGCCGGAGCTCGTCGATGCGACCTTCACAGCAGCCGAAGGGTTGGCCCCGGCCGTCGAGCGGATCGCCGATGCATGCGCGAGCCTGGTCGAGCGCGGTGCGACGATCATTGCCTTGAGCGACCGCGAGGCGGGTGGCGAGCGCGCCGCGATCCCCTCGCTCCTGGCGGTCTCCGCCGTACACGAGCGGCTGTCCGAGCGCGGTCTCCGGACCGCATGCTCGCTCCTCGTCACGAGCGACGAGACCCGCGACACGCACATGGTCGCGGCGCTGCTCGGCTACGGCGCGGACGTCATCTGTCCCCGTCTCGCGCTCGAGACGGTCGCGCGACTCGCGCTCGACGACAAGGTCGGGGGCGATCGGCCCACACCCGACGAGGCGCAGCGGCGTCTTCTGCAGGCATTCGAGGACGGCGTCCTCAAGGTGATGTCCAAGCTCGGGATCTCGGACGTCGCGAGCTACCGGGGTGCCCGCCTCTTCGAGGCAGTCGGGCTCGATCGGCGGCTCTGCCGGCGATTCTTCGGCTCGACCCCATCGGCGATCGGCGGGATCGGTCTCGACCGGCTCGAGCGGGAGGCGCTCGACCGGCTCGCGGCGAGCGAGGCCGAGAAGGTCGCGCTCGAGAATCCCGGTTTCTACAAGTTTCGCAAGGGCGGCGAGCCGCACGCGACCGACCCCGCCGTCGTCGACGCGCTGCAAGCCGGAATGACCGCCGCCCACGCGCTCGTGCGGGCCGTCAAGGGCGAGCGGTTCGACCTCTACGAGCGCTTCGCCGCGCTCGTCAACGAGCGCACGCCGATTGAACCGCGCGACCTGCTCGAGCCGGTGACGGTGGCAGAGGCGCTGCCGCTCGACCAGATCGAGCCGGTCGACTCGATCGTCCGTCGCTTCTCCGGCGGGGCCATGTCGCACGGCGCGCTCTCGGCCGAGGCGCACGAGACCATCGCGATCGCCCTCAACCGCCTCGGCGGCCGGTCGAACTCCGGCGAGGGCGGCGAGAATCGCGAGCGGTATCGCGACGAGCGGAACTCGAAGATCAAGCAGGTCGCCTCGGGGCGTTTCGGCGTGACGGCCGAGTACGCGGCCTTCGCCGAGGAGTTGCAGATCAAGATCGCGCAGGGCTCCAAGCCGGGCGAGGGCGGGCAGATCCCTGCCCACAAGGTGACGGACGAGATCGCGCGGTTGCGCGGAACGAGCCCGGGCGTCTCGCTCATCTCGCCGCCACCCCACCACGACATCTACTCGATCGAGGACCTCGCGCAGCTCGTCTTCGACCTGAAGGAAGTCAACCCGGACGCGGACGTCTCGGTCAAGCTCGTCTCCTCGGCGGGTGTCGGCGTCATCGCCGCAGGCGTCGCGAAGGCGCACGCAGACGTCGTCCACGTCGCGGGCGCGGACGGCGGCACGGGAGCGAGCCCGCTGGCCTCGATCAAGCACGCGGGGGCGCCGTGGGAGCTCGGGCTCGCAGAGACGCAGCAGGCGCTCGTCGCGAACGGGCTCCGCGGGCGCGTGCGGGTCCGCGTCGACGGTGGCTTCAAGACGGGTCGGGACGTGGTCGTGGCCGCTCTCCTCGGGGCCGACGAGTTCTCGTTCGGCACATCCCTCCTTCTCGCAGAGGGCTGTCTCATGGTGCGGTCGTGCCACCTCGACACCTGCCCCGTCGGGATCGCGAGCCAGCGGCCCGAGCTGCGCGCGAAGTTCGCGGGGACACCGGAGATGGTCGAGGCCTACCTCCGGTTCGTCGCGCTCGAGGTGCGCGAGCACCTCGCCCGGTTGAGGCTGCGGACGCTCGACGAGGCCGTCGGCCGAACCGACCTGCTTCGTCAGCGGCGCACCGGCGACCCGGCGGCGGACGCGCTCGACCTCGGCCGCCTGCTCGTACGGGTGAGCGGCGGGCCCTCGCGGTATGTGGGACAGCCCGTCCCGCACGAGGGTGACCGGCTCGGGATGCTCCTCGCGACCCAGGGCAAGGCGGCGATCAGTGGCGCCCGCCTCGTCGAGCCGGCCTACGAGATCACGAACGCCGACCGCGCGATCGGTGCCCGTCTCGGGGGCGCGATCGCGCGTGCCGTCGGCAATGCGCCGCCCGCCGGTCGCGTGCGAGCGCGGTTCGAAGGCGCCGCCGGTCAGAGCTTCGGCGCCTTCCTCACGGCCGGCGTCGAACTCCGGCTCGTGGGTGAGGCCAACGACTACGTCGGGAAGGCGATGTCCGGGGGGAAGATCGTGATCTCCCCTGCGGTGGATGACGCGGGAGACCCCTGTCTGGTCGGCAACACCGTGCTCTACGGCGC
>JACDBY010000162.1 GCA_013694685.1 Actinomycetota bacterium | reverse complement strand
GGCGAGGACAACGACTACGGCCACCCGCGGCCCGAGACGGTTGCCGCACTCGCGGCCGACCGCGGGCTCCGCACCTGGCGAACGGACGAGGACGGGCGCGTCGTGGTCGAGTCGAATGGCTCCGAGTTGACGGTGCGATCCGAGCGGTGAGCCGGTGAGTAGGGTTGACGGAGATGGCGACGAGCGAGTTGAAGCCCGTCTACCTGATCATCGGGAACGACCGCCCGAAAGTGGAGTTGGCGCTCGCGCGGCTCCGTGCCCGCTTCGACCCCGGGTCGATCGAGCGGCTCGGCGCCGCCGGCAAGGAAGGCGTCAGCGGCGTGGACGTCGTGGGCTCCTGCAATGCGGGCACGTTGCTCCTCGGCGAGCGGCTCGTCCTCGTAACCGAGATCGACGGGCGCAAGGACGATCGTGGCAGGCTCACGGGCGCCTGGAAGGCGGCGGACGTCGAGGCCGTCGTGGCGTACCTCCGCGCACCCGCGCCGGGGACGGTGCTCTGCCTTGTCGCCGAGGAGCTGAAGCAGGACTCCGCCTTGGCGAAGGCGTGCCGGGCCGCGGGCGACGTCCTCGTCTGGGAGGTCGACCGGAAGAAGATCGGCGAGTGGGTCGCGAAGGGATTCGCCGAGCGCGGCGTGAAGATCGAGCGGGAGGCCGTCGACGCGCTCGTCGAGTGCGCCGGCGAGGACAAGCTCGCGCTCGCCCTAGAGATCGACAAGCTCGCGATCTGGGCGGACGGCGAGCCGATCGGCGTCGACGAAGTTCGCCGCGTGGCCGTGGTGACGAGCGAGATCCCTCCGTGGGAGCTCACCGACGCGTGGGGCCGACGTGACATCGGCGCTGCGCTCGCCGCGATGGAGGCGATGCTCGACCGGGCCGACGGTGCGGCGCGCGGCGGAGTCGCGGGTCTCGCCGGACTGCTCGGCGGACACCTCGGCAAGCTGACGCGGATGAAGGCGCTCCTCGAGTCGGGCCACCGGTCGAAGGAGGCCGCGACGAAGCTCGGACTAAAGCCCTACCCGGCGCAGAAGCTCGCCCGACAGGCGGAGGAGTTCTCGGTGGAGGAGCTCCGCGACGCGACGACGCGTCTGGCGCGCCTCGACCACGCGCTGAAGGGCGGCAGCCGCCTCGCGCCCGAGCTAGAGCTCCAGCTCGCCGTGGCCGACGTCGCCCGCGAGCCGAGGTAGGGGCCGGAGCTGTCCGGCCCTACGCAGCGGCGTCGTCGCCGCGCGTGAGACGCGCGGCCTGGCTCTTCTTGCGCGCCGCGGTGTTCTTGTGCATGGCCCCACGGGCTGCAGCACGATCGATCGTGCGCACGAGCTCGCGGTGCTCGGCCGCGACGGTCTGCTCGTCGCCGTCGGCGACGGCCGTCTCGAGACGCTTCGCGAGCGTCTTCACCGTCGAGCGGTAGCGGAGGTTCTCGAGCCGCTGCCGCGTCGCGATGCCGACGCGCTTCTTCTGCTGCTTGATGTTCGCCATACGTGAGAGTGCCCCGACCGGTCCGATCGCGAGCCGCGGGATGGTAGCAGAGGTGCTTCCGATGATTCCACGAAACTCCGGTGGCATGGACGATCCCGAGCCGACCCCGGACGACGAGCGCACGCACCGCCGGAGGCTCGCGCGCTCGACCGCGATCTTTGGCGCGGCGACCGCCGCGTCGCGCGTTCTCGGGCTGGTCCGGGAGATGATCGCCGCCTACCTCTTCGGCGCGGGCGGGCGCATCAACGCCTTCACCGTCGCTTTCCAGATCCCGAACCTCGTCCGCGCGCTCGTCGCCGACACGGCGCTCTCGGGCGCCTTCGTCCCGGTCTTCAGCGAGCTGCTCGAGAAGGGCGAGCGCGCGCGGGCCTGGCGAGTCGCATCGACGATCTTCTGGCTCGTCCTGCTCTTCACAACCGGGCTGACTGCGCTCTTCGTCCTCGCGGCCCCCCTGGTGGTGGAGCTCTTCGGCAACCCCGGTGGCGATGTCGATCTGGCGGTCGGCCTCTCACGCCTCCTCTTTCCGATCGTGACGCTGCTCGCACTCTCCGGAATCGTGGTCGGCGTCCTCAACGCGTACGACCAGTTCACGGTGCCGGCGCTGACGCCGGTTGCGTGGAACCTCGTGATCATCGGCGGCCTCGCGCTGGGCGTCCCGTGGGCCGACGGAGACGAGGCCGAGCTCTACGTCTACGCGGGCGCGATCGTCGTCGCGACGCTCGTGCAGCTCTTGCTGCCGATCCCATGGCTTCGCGGTCTCGACGGCCGGCTGCGGGTCGCGTTCGACTGGCGCGATCCCGCCGTCCGCCGGTTTCTCGTCCTGATGCTGCCCGTGACCCTGACGCTCGGTCTGATCAACGTCTCCACGCTGATCGGGACGGTCTTCGCGTCGCGGCTGATCGATCCCGAGCTCGCCCCGCGCGCGATCGATCTCGCGTTCCGCCTCTACATGCTCCCGCAGGGGATCTTCTCGGTTGCGGTCGCAACCGTCCTCTTCCCGACGCTCTCGCGGCTCGCGGCGCGCGCGGACATGGGAGGCTTCGGTCGGACGCTCGACGCGGGCATCCGGCAGATCGGGTTCCTGCTCATCCCGGCGGGGCTCGTCTCTGCCGTCCTCGCCGAGCCGATCACCCGGCTCGTCTACGAGCGTGGCGAGTTCACGTCCGACCAGACTCCCGTCGTGGCCGGCGCGCTCGCAGCCTTCGCGGTCGGGCTCGTCTTCAACGGCTGGATGCTGCTCCTCAACCGCGCGTTCTACGGTCTCCAGGAGAATTGGATCCCGACCGTCGTGGCACTTGGCAACCTCGCGCTCAATGTCGCCCTCTTCGGGGCGTTCTACTCGCTCGGGGTCTGGGGGCTGCCACTCGCCGTCTCGCTCTCGAATCTCGCCGGCGCCGTCGCTCTCGTTGTGCTGATGCGTAACCGGGTGCGCGATGTCGACGCCAGGGCGACCGCCGGCGCGCTCGGTCGCATCGTGGCCGCCTCGATCGTCGCGGCAGCGTTGTCCGTGCTCGCGTGGTGGGGCGTCGACGCCGTCGTCGGCCGTTCACTCGGTGCCCAGCTCGTCTCGGTCGGGCTGGGGCTCGGTGTCGCGACCGTCGCGTACGTCGCGTCGTGCCGCGTGCTCGGTGTCCGAGAGCTCGGTTCGTTGCTCGCGCTCAGGCGCAGCACGCCGTAGGCTCGTCGCACGTCCGGCGTAGAGTTGGCCGGGTGAGCTTCGAGGTCGCCGCCGACGCCTACGACCGGTTCATGGGCCGCTATTCGGTGCTGCTGAGCCCACCGCTCGCCGACCTGGCCGGCGTCACCGTCGGTCAGCGCGTACTCGATGTGGGATGCGGCCCCGGGGCTCTGATCGCCGAGTTGGTCGCCCGCGTCGGCGCGGCGTCCGTGACCGCCGTCGATCCCTCGGAGCCGTTCGTCGCGGCGGCCCGGGCGCGGCACCCCGACGTCGCCGTCGACCGAGCCGCCGCCGAGAAGCTGCCGTACGAGGACGATTCGTTCGACGCCGCCCTGGCGCAGCTCGTCGTCCATTTCATGACTGATCCAGTCGCCGGTCTACACGAGATGGCGCGGGTCACGCGCGAGAACGGCGTCGTCGCGGCCTCCGTGTGGGATCTCGCGGGTGGCCGGGCGCCTCTGAGCGTCTTCTGGGAGGCGGCGCGGGAGATCGATCCCGACGCGAGGGGCGAAGCCGGGTTCGCGGGTGCGCGCGAGGGACATCTGACGGAGCTCTTCGAGAAGGCCGGGCTACGCGATGTCGAGGAGACCAGCCTGACCGTGCGCGTCGCATATGACACGTTCGAGGAGTGGTGGGAGCCGTACACGCTCGGTGTCGGGCCCGCGGGCGACCACGTCGCCGGTCTCGACGACGAGCGGCGGGAGCGCGTGCGAGAGCGATGCCGCGAGCTCCTTCCCAAGCCGCCGTTCGACGTCACGGCCTCGGCCTGGGCGGCTCGCGGGCTCGCCTGACGTTCCTCACGTTCGGGTCGAGCTAGTCGACGATCTCGAGCTCGCACGTCCCCGCGAGGAGAAGCGCGTTTGCGTTGCGCACATGTCGCCGACGGCATCTGCGCGCAGCGCGTCGCCCCGGTGCCAGGCACGAAGTCATGTCCCTGACGGAACGGATCAGAAGCGGTCGAGCGTCGGAAACACCGACGTTGCCGTCAGGCAGCCCTGCAGATAGAGGGCGGTACCCGGGTCGCCCGTCCAGAGCGAATGGCGGCCGCGGCCGTACCGGGCGGTGGCCACGTCGACCTGCTCGATCGCGTGCATGGCGAAGGCGCGTGCGCGTTCGAGCCACAGCTCGTCGCCGGTGCGCTCGTGCAGCTTGAGGAACGCGTAGCCGTTCCCCGCGGTGCCGTGACAGAGATTGGCGCCCTTGCGCAGCGGGCCTGCCTGCCAGGTGAGCGCTCCACCCGCGAGGAGCAGCTCGCCGAGCTCCTCGTCGCCGGGCGCCAGGGCTGCGAGCGACGCGACGATGCCCGGAGCTCCGTGGCACCACTGAGTCCGACGTTCCTTTGAGCTCGGCTCGAGCGAGGGCGACCACTGGGCGAGACCGTCTGCGCGTTCGGCGTGCCTGGTGAGGGTCGCGATCGCTCGACGTTCGAGCTCACTCCGGCGAGCCGGGTCGAGCAGGTCACCGCGGGCGAGCACGAGCACGTTGCCGGCGAACCCGTGTGCCGGGCCGAGGATGTGGAGCGGCTTGCCGTACAGGTTCTGGAGCCAGAGGTCGTCGCGCCACTCGTCCCAGAGACGATCGGCAGAGATGCTCCAAGCGTCGCGCCAGCGCTCGTCGCCCGTGCGTTCGTACATCACCTGGGCCGCCAGCATCGTCCCCGGCGAGCCCCACATGAGTTCCCAACTCGGATTCGCGGCGTTGGCGTGCACCGCCGCGAGAAGCCGCACTTCCTGCCACGTCGCCGGCGCGAGCGCGTGCGCGACGAGCAGGATCCCCGCCTCACCCATCCAGAGCGACGGCACAGGCCCGTCGAGGATGTCCTGGAAGTCGGGCGTGGTGGGATACGCCTCGGCGAGGCTCGTCGCGACCACGCTCCAGTCTCGTCCGAGCTCGGTGGCCCCGCCGCGTTCGAGCGTGTGCAGCGCCCAGATCACTCCGGACGCACCCAGGTAGAGCGACGCGACCCGGTTCAGCGGGCCGTCCTCGAGGTCGAGCGGATGGGCGTGCCACAGCTCCTGATCGTCGAACGCGGCCTCTGTGCGGGCGACGATGTCGGCGATCGCCGCGCGGGCACGACTCTCGTCCCAGGCGAGCTCGGTCAGCGGTTCGTGGCGCGAAGGATCGAAGAGCATCTGTGTTCAGTCGCGCGGTCGCGCCGTCAGCCATCGAGCCCAATGCGTGCACTCACCCGGCCCGACAGCACCAGGTATTGCTCGTAGCGGTGGTACCGAGGGTGAGACGGATCGAACTCAGCGGGACGCGGTCGAGCTAGCGGCTCACCAATCACCTCGCCGCGTTGGAACTGCTCTCGTGTCAGATCCAGCTCGATCCCTGAAGGGAGTCGATTCCACATGTGACCCTCGATGCGCTCGCCTTCCAGGAACACGTCAGCCGCAAGTAGCTCGCCGCCAAGCAGGTCGTGGATCACCAGCGACGTGATGTCGCATTGGCCACGGCTCGGGTTGTCCGGCGTCCAGCCGTCGTCCTCGTCGGCCGTGTCCTGGCTCCAGCTTTCACGTATTGCCTGTTCGATCTCGGCCAAGGTGTGCGTTGTATTGCGTCGTCCAGTCACTGTGTCGTTGGACGCGGCCTCCACCACGCCGCGACTATACGAGGCTCGATCCGCAGTTGGTCTTCGCGGGATGCAGGCGGCGACCGCGCATGCCCCGGTGCGTCGGTCAAAGAACTGCCGGGAAGACAAGGAAAAACCGCGCCACGGCTACGATCGACGCCGATCAGCCATGGACCAGCGCAGCATCCGAAACTTCTCGATCATCGCCCACATCGACCACGGGAAGTCGACGCTCGCGGACCGGATCCTGCAGCTCACCGACACCGTCGCCGACCGCGACATGCGCGATCAGCTGCTCGACTCGATGGACCTCGAGCGCGAGCGAGGGATCACGATCAAGGCGCAGGCGGTGCGCGTCCACTGGAAGGGGCACGAGCTCAACCTGATCGACACCCCCGGGCACGTGGACTTTACCTACGAGGTCTCGCGCAGCCTGCAGGCGTGCGAGGGGGCCGTGCTCGTGGTCGACGCGGCGCAGGGGATCGAGGCGCAGACGCTCGCGAACGCCTACCTCGCGATCGAGAACGACCTCGAGATCGTTCCGGTCGTCAACAAGATCGACCTTCCCTCGGCGGATCCCGACGGCGCCGCCGCGGAGGTGTGCC
>JACDBY010000146.1 GCA_013694685.1 Actinomycetota bacterium | reverse complement strand
AGGACACCGGCGCAGATGCCCGCGAGGGGATCGAGCTCCTCGACCGGCGCGTCCGAGCCGTTCGCGACGACCGCGCCGGATTCGAGCAGGCTCCGAGACGCGTAGGTGCCCTCGAGGCGATCGCCCCAGAACCGCTCGGCGAGATCCCGATCCGAAGGCGCGTGGCTGAGCTGGATCGAGCAGGCGACGCCGAGCTCGGCGAAGCGGCCGACGTCGGCCTGATCGAGGCATTGCGCGTGCTCGATCCGCTGGCGGAGCCCGAGCGGCGCCCAGGCCTCCCTCGTGGCGGCGAACGCGTCGAGCGCCTCGCGATTCGCCCGGTCGCCGATGGCGTGCACCGCGACGGGCCAGCCGGCGGCCGCCCCCGCCCTGATGAGCGCCTCGAGCTCGTCGCCGCTGGTGATCCGGACGCCGCTGCCGTCCAGCATCCATGCGGTCTGCGACCCGAGCGTCCCGTCCATGAAGGTCTTCAGGTATCCGAGGCGCAGGTAGTCGTCACCGAGCCGGGAGCGGACGCCGAGCTCGCCCAGGCGCGTGACGTGCTCGGCGGGCAGCGACTGCCAGACACGCATGCTCAGGCCGCCTCCCTCGTGGATCCGGCCGAAGATCGTGTGGGCGCCGAGCCAGCCGTCCTTGTCGTGGATGGCACCGACACCTCGTGCGTTCGCCGTCTTGATGCCGTCGCGCGTCGCGGTGACCCACTCGTCCTCGGCGACCGTCACGAAGCGCTCGCGGAAGCGCCACGCCGATTCCTCGCGGAGCACACCGGTCGGCTCGCCCGCAGCGTCCCGCTCGACGACTCCGCCGGGGAGGTCGAGGTCGCCGCCGGCACGGCTGAGCGCGGCCGAGTTGAGCCAGAGGGAGTGGTAGTCCTTCGACCAGAGCGCCGCCGGCGTCTCGCCCGTCACGGTGTCGAGCGCAGTGCGGGACGGGTGCTCGCTCCACTCCGCGTCGCGCCAACCGTGGCCACGGAGCCATTCGCCGCTCGGGCGGTGCGACCGAACGCGATCGAGCGCCTCCGCGAGCGAGCTTGCGCCGTCGAGCTGAGCGTCACGCCGGGCCAGCGACCATGTCGGGAAGTGGACGTGCGCATCCGTGAAAGCGGGGAGGACGCAGCGACCCCGCAGGTCGACGCGATCCGGCGACGGCAGGGCGAGCTCGTGTGTCCCGACGCCGCCGGCGATCCGGTCGCCCGCGATCGCGAGTGCGCCGGCCGTCGGGAGCGACGGCTCCATCGTCCGGACGACGCCGTTCGACAGGATCATGCGATCAGGCTAGACGGTCGTCAGCTTCCGATCCCGAGCTAGTTCACGACCCGCGTCATCGTGTTGTTGTCCTCGTTTGCCCCCGGCACCGTCCGAGCGTGGTCGGCAGCTGCGGTGAGCGTGCCGCTCCGACGTCCCGCGTGTGGGCAGGCCCCTTGCGGAGCCCGCCCACACGCTTCCCCCGAGCTCAAGCAGAGGCCGGGAGGATGTTCTGGTTGACCCGGAACACATTGTCGGGGTCGTAGGCCGCCTTGATCTGCGCGAGACGCGCGTAGTTCGGCCCGTAGGTCGCCTGCACCCTCTCCTGGCCCTCGTCCATCATGAAGTTGACGTAGGCGCCGCCCGCGGCGAAGGGGTGGAGCGCTTCCCAGTAGCCGATCGTCCAGTCCCGCAAGGCCGCCGCCTGCGCGGGATCCGCGTCGACCCCGATGAAGACTTGCGACCAGTTCGCGTCGCGGAACGCAAACGCCGTGTCCTCGGGCGCCACGTCGTGAGCGGCGCCGTTGACCGGGTAGAGGTGCGAGCCCGACTTGAACGTCGGCATTTTGGCGTTCCACTCACGATTGGCCGCGATTGCCTCGTCGGGGATCTCGTGCACGAAGTCGCCGCGCCAGTACCACTGGTCGCCCGGGTGGTAGAGGCCGTCGAAGGCAGCATTCAGGTCCTTGAGCGGCATCCGCCCGACCCCGTGCATCAGCGGCTCCGCGAGGTCGAGCATCGGCGCCATCGCCTTGTCAGCCTCCTCGTCGGAGGCGTCGATGCACCACACGATCCCGCAGACGAGGCGCAGGTGTAGCTCCTCCGGGAAGGGCTCCGCCGGCGGAATGGTGTGCCAGTTGAAGAACCCCGACACGTTGCGGGGTGCCGAAGGCAGCCACTCGCGGTAGGCGGCAAGCAGCTCGTCCGTGTCCTCGATGGCCCAGAACGTCGGCCCGCCCACGATCGTCTCGAGCGGGTGGGCACGGAACGTGAACTCGGTCACGACGCCGAAGTTGCCGCCGCCGCCCCGAATCGCCCAGAAGAGGTCGGGGTTCTGATCCTCGCTGGCGGTCACCTGCGAGCCGTCCGCGAGCACCATCTCCGCCGAGAGCAGGTTGTCGATCGTGAGGCCGTGGCGTCGTGTCAGGTGGCCGTGGCCCCCGCCGAGCGTGAACCCGGCGACACCCGTCGTCGAGATGATGCCGTTCGCCACCGCGAGGCCGTGCGGCTGGGTCGCGGCGTCCACCTCGTTCCAGAGGCAGCCGGCACCGACCTTGACCGTCCGGGTGTCCGGGTCAACCGAGACCTCCCTCAGAGGCGAGAGGTCGCAGACGACGCCGTCGTCGACGCTCCCGAGACCGCCGCCGTTGTGGCCGCCGCCGCGCACCGCGAGCGGCAGCTCGTGCTCGCGCGCGAAGCGGATCACCTGCGCGACGTCGTCAGCGGTCGCACACCGTGCGATCAGCGCCGGCCGCTTGTCGATCATGCGATTGAAGAGCGCCCGGGCCTCGTCGTACGTGCCGTCCTCGGGGCCGACCAGCCGCTCGCCGAACGATGCGAGCGCGGCGCGCGCGCTTGCGATCGGGGAAACCGTCGTGCTCATTCTTTCCTCCTCGTTGCTCTCGAACGTCGCAGCGGAGAGTAGGAAGCGCGCGGCCGCTTGTCATGACCGTTGCTGATCGACTTCTCGCGGGCGTCATCGGTGCGCAATGATCAGATCTGATCATGAGCTGCCAGAGTCCACTCCCC
>JACDBY010000184.1 GCA_013694685.1 Actinomycetota bacterium | reverse complement strand
CTTAAGGCTCCCTTACATCGGCTTGCCGCCTCGAGCGCCTTGCGACCCTGCTCGGAGGGCCTCGGAGACGTCTCGAAGGTCGTCGAAGGGCTCGTAGTCGACGCCGCGCCCGTCCAGCCAGACGGCGAGCCCGTCGCGGGCGAAGCGCCACTCGGCCGCCAGCGAGACACAGCGGTCGGAGACGCCGTCCCCGACGTAGACGTACGGGCCGAGCCCAGCGACCGCGCCTCGCTTGCACCGCTCGCCGCAGATCGTGCAGAGCGGCCCTTCGCCGAAGACCGAGCGCCACCCCGCCGGGTCGGCGGTGACGCGGTTCGCGACGACTCGCACCTTCACGCGCTCACGCTCGAGAACCGGCTCGATCGTCTCGTGGAAGCCCGCCGAGACGAGGAGCGGGTCGTGCTCGGCGACGAGCTCGCGGAAGCCCGCCCGCACGCGAACGTGCTCGAGGAGCCAGTCGCGCACCTCCTCGTACGGCGCCCGCACGGTCGCCATCTCCGCGGCGATCACCTCGTCGAGCGTGAGCGTGCGCCCGACCTCGTCCTCCAGCGCGAGGAAGACCTCCAGGTCGCCGAACCGCTCGATCAGCATGTGCAGCGAGTCGAGCTCCGTGACCGTCCCGTCCCAGTCGAGGACGAGCGGAAGTCTCGACCCAGAAGTCACCGAGTTCACTCGGAGACTCCGTGACGCACGGGGCCGCAGTCCCGCCGCTCCGGTGGCGGTTGTCGGTCTCGGGCCACTACCCGGCCGGAAGCGACCAGCCGCCGTCGATCACGATCGTCTGGCCGCGGATCATCTCGGCGTCCGGCGAGCAGAGGAACGAGACCACACCCGCGAGGTCTTCCGGTGTCACGAGCCGGCCGACGGGGTTGCGGGCGCCGGAGGCAAGCATCTCCTCGCGGTTCGGGAAGTGCTCGAGGGCTCCGGTCTCCACGACCCCCGCGGAGACGGCGTTGACCCGGATCCCGCGCGGCGCGAGCTCGACGGCGAGGTAGCGCACGAGTGCCTCGAGCGCGGCCTTCGAGGTGCCGACGAGCGTGTAGTTCTCGAGCACGCGCACCGAGCCGAGGCTCGAGATCCCGACGATCGTCGAGCCTGCGGGCATGGACGGTGCCGCCACCCGGGTGAGGGCGAGAAGCGCGCGGGCGTTCGCGTTCAGTGTCCAGTCCCAGTGCTTGTCCTCCGTCTCGAGCGCCGGACGGATGACACCGGTCGCGGCGTTGTGGACGAGCACGTCGAGCGGTCCCAGCGCCTCGACCTGCTCGAGCACCCGAGCCGAGGTGACGTTGCCGCGCACGAGCACCGGCTCGGCGCCGAGCGCGCGCAGCTCCTCGGCCATCTCCGCTGCGGCGTCGTCCGAGCGGAAGTAGCCGATCGCCACTCGAGCCGCGCCCTCACGAGCGAGCCGGAGCGCAATCGCCTTACCGATTCCGCGCGACCCTCCGGTGACGAGGACGGTGCGTGGAGTCGTGCTCACCGGTCGCCGCGCGGCAGCGGCTCCGACGCGGTCGCCGACGACGGGATGGTCTCCCACCCGATCCGGTCGCGCGACTCGGGCTCGGAGTTCTCCGCCTTCGTCGAGGCGAACCCAAGCCGGTCGAGCAGGACGATCTGCTCCTCGCCATAGCGGCGCACCGGATGCTCCTCGGGGAGCTCTGCGATCGCCTCGCGCACGCGAGCCCTGAGCTGAAAGGCGAAGTGCGGCGTCGCGGGGCCGACGAGCGCCTCAATCGTCTCGATGGTCGGCTCGGGCATCGGGCTCGAACCCTAATCAGTAGCGTCGAGTGGATGCGGCGTCTCTCGACCGTCGAGCTGATGCTCCTGACGACGATCGTGCTGTGGGCGCTCAACCTGACCGTCAGCAGGTACATCCTCACCCACGGCTTCCAGCCGCTCGCCTACTCGAGCGCGCGATACGGGCTGGCCGTGCTCGTCTTCCTCGCCCTGACGATCGTCCTCGAGCGGTCGCTCCGGCTCTCCCGTCGCGACCTCGCGATCGCCAGCGCCGCGGCGTGCTTCGTCTTCGTCAACCAGATCGCTTTCGTCTACGCACTCGAGCGAACGACCGCCTCGGTTCTCGGTCTCGTCCTCGGCGCCACACCGATCTTCGCCGCGCTCTTCGGGCTGGCCGCGCGGCTCGAGACGCTCTCACGGCGCTTCTGGCTCGGCGCGCTGCTCTCCTTTGCCGGTGTCGCACTCGTGGCGTTGGGCTCCGGAGGAGAGGTCTCGGGCGACCTCGGCGGCGTCCTCCTCGGTGTCCTCACGGCGGCAACCTGGGCCGCGTACTCGATCCTCGTGACGCCGCTGATGCGCCGTCACTCTGCGACGAAGATCAGCGCGATCGTGCTGGGCCTCGCCTGGGTGCCGATCGTGCTCACGGGCGCGACCCAGCTCTCACGCCAGGAATGGAGCCTCGGCGGGGACGTCTGGCTGCTCTTCCTCTTTGC
>JACDBY010000126.1 GCA_013694685.1 Actinomycetota bacterium | reverse complement strand
GGTGATGGGCGTCCGCCACCGCGAGCTGCCGATCGAGGGCGTCCAGTTTCATCCGGAGAGCGTCCTGACCCCCCTCGGCTCCGAGCTGGGCCGGAATTTCCTCGGCCGATGATCCAGGCTTCGCTCTCCCGGCTGCTCGATGGACACGACCTCTCGCGCGAGCAGGCACGCGACGTCATGAACGAGATCATGAGCGGGGAAGCGACGGAGGCTCAGATCGGCGGCTTCCTGATCGCGCTGCGGCTCAAAGGCGAAACGGCGGACGAGATCGCGGGCTGCGCGGAAGCGATGCGCGAGCACGTCCTGCCGGTCAGGCCGCGGCGCGACGATCTCGTCGACGTGGTCGGCACCGGCGGCGACGGGGCAAACACATTCAACATCTCGACCGCGGCGGCGCTCGTCGCCGCGGGTGGCGGCGCCGCGGTCGCGAAGCACGGGAACCGAGCGGCGAGCTCGGCGTGCGGCTCCGCCGATGTCCTCGAGGAGCTCGGTCTCGAGCTCGAGCTCCCACCCGCGCGCATCGCGCAGTCGATCGACGAGCACGGCTTCGGGTTCATGTTCGCCCGGGCACACCATCCGGCCATGAGGCACGCGGCGTCCGCGCGGCAGGAGCTCGGCACGCGGACGGTCTTCAACGTGCTCGGCCCGCTCGCGAACCCCGCCGGCGTGCGCGACGGCGTCTTCGGCGTCTACGAGCCTGCGCTCGCGCGCGTCTACGCGGAGGTGCTCGTAGGACTCGGCGCCCGACACGCTCTCGTCGTGCACGGGGATGGCGGTGTCGACGAGCTCACGCCGTCCGGCCCGAGCCTCGTCGTCGAGGTGCGCGGTGGGTCGATCCGCGAATGGGAGCTCACGCCGGAGTCGCTCGGGCTCACCCGCTCGGATCGCGCCGAGCTTCGCGGCGGGGACGCCACGGCGAACGCCGGGACGATCCTTCGCGTGCTCGACGGCGAGCACGGCGCGCGGAGGGACGCGGTCGTGCTCAATGCCGCCGGCGCGCTGCTGACCGCGGGTGTCGTCGCCGACCTCCGGGCCGGCGTCGCCGCTGCCGCCGAGTCAATCGATACCGGGGCCGCTGCCGCGACGCTCGAGCAGCTCGTCGTGTTCTCCCGGCAGGTGCCGGTCTGATGGGACGCTTCGCGGACGCCCTCGCCGCACCGGGCCTCGGCGCGATTGCCGAGATCAAGCGCCGCTCGCCTTCGGCGGGCGACCTGCGACCGGACGCCGATCCGGCGCTCGTCGCCCGGTCCTACGCGGCGGCGGGCGCTGCCGCGATCTCGGTGCTCGTCGACGAGCGCTTCGGCGGCTCCTGGGACGACCTTCGAGCAGCGCGGGCCGCGACCGGGACACCGCTCCTGGCGAAAGGGTTCTTCTCGACACCGGACGATCTCCGCACCGCGAAGGGGGCCGGCGCGGACGCGGCCCTCCTGCTCCTCCGCGACCTCGTCGACGAGACGGCGGCGGCACTCCTGGTGGAGGCGGAACGCCTCCACCTCGAAACGCTCACAGAAGCCCACAACAGCCGGGAGCTCGACCGCGCGATCGCGCTCGGCGCGCCCGTGATCGGGGTCAACGCGCGCGACCTCGCGACGTTCTCAATCGATCGCCGCGCCCAGCTCGAGCTCGTCGCACGAATCCCACGCGATCGCGTCGCGATCGCCGAGTCGGGAATCGAGTCGCGCGCCCAGGGCGCCGCCGCAGAGCTCGCGGGCGCGGATGCGATCCTCGTCGGGTCTGCGCTCATGCGAGCGCCGGACCCGGGCGAGAAGCTCGCCGAGCTCCTCTCGCGACCGCTCGTCAAGGTCTGCGGTCTGACACGCGAGGAGGACATTGCCGTCGCCTCCGAGGCCGGCGCCGACCTGCTCGGCTTCGTGCTCGCCACCGCGAGCCCGCGCGCCGCCACGGCGGTCCTGCCCGTACCGGAGACCACGCTCGCGGTCGCCGTCTGGGTCGGCAAGGCCGGCGAGAGCGACGCCCACCTCGACCAGGTGCACACGGTCGAGGACGGCAAGGTGCGTGGCCGCGAGGCGACGATCTACCGGGAAGGGACACCTGTCGCCCGCCTCCTCGACCTGCCCTGGGAGGGCGAGGATCCGGATCACTGGCGCCGCGCTGCTGCCGCTGACGGACGCATCGTGCTCGCAGGCGGGCTCGGTCCCGAGAACGTCGCCGAGGCGATCGCGACGGTCGACCCGTGGGCGGTCGACGCCTCCTCGTCGCTCGAGTCTTCTCCCGGCGTGAAGAATCACGCCCGCGTCCGTGCCTACGTCGAGGCGGCCCGCCGATGAGCGAGACCTACGGCGACTACGGCGGCCGCTACGTCCCGGAGACACTGATCCCGGCGCTCGACGAGCTGACGGTCGCGTGGGAGCAGGCGAAGGACGACCCGGCCTTCCACGCCGAGCTCGACGAGCTGGGCCGGACATACGTCGGGCGCCCGTCCCCGATCACGCTGGTCGAGCGCTTCGCGCCGGGCAAGCGGCTCTACCTGAAGCGTGAGGACCTGAACCACACGGGCGCCCACAAGATCAACAACGCGCTCGGGCAGGTCGTGCTCGCCCGCCGGCTCGGCAAGAAGCGGATCATCGCCGAGACGGGGGCAGGCCAGCACGGTGTCGCGACCGCCACGGCGTGTGCCCGCTTCGGGCTCGAGTGCGTCGTCTTCATGGGCTCGGAGGACATGCGCCGGCAGGCGCCCAACGTCGAGCGGATGCGGCTGCTCGGCGCGACCGTCGAGGCTGTAGAGCTCGGGACGAAGACGCTCAAGGAGGCGACGAGCGCCGCGATCCGGGACTGGATCACGAACGTCGAGACGACCTATTACGTGATCGGCTCGTGCGTCGGGCCCGCGCCCTATCCCGAGCTCGTCGGCGAGCTCCAGGCGGTGATCGGACGCGAGGCCCGCGAGCAGCTGCTCGAGCGCGAAGGAACCCTCCCGGGGGCCGTCGTCGCCTGCATCGGAGGCGGCTCGAACGCGATCGGGATGTTCGCCGGGTTCGTCGACGACGCCGACGTCGCGCTGATCGGTGTCGAGGCGGCTGGTGCCGCCTCGCTGGGAGCCGGTCGCCCGGCGGTGCTCCACGGGTCGCGCTCGTCCGTGCTCGCGGACGAGGACGGGCAGATCGCCGATGCGCACTCGATCTCCGCGGGCCTCGATTATCCGGGTGTCGGGCCGGAGCACGCCTGGCTCCGCGACACGGGACGCGCGCAGTACCTCCCTTGCACCGACGACGAGGCCCTCGCCGCCTTCGAGCGGCTGACGCGCCTCGAGGGGATCATCCCCGCGCTCGAGTCGGCCCACGCGCTCGCCGTCGTCGAGCGACTCGAGGCAGAGTACATCGCCGTCTGCCTCTCGGGTCGCGGCGACAAGGATCTCGTCGAGGCGCTCGCCGCGCTGCACGGGACGTCATGAGGAAGACGCTCGTGATCTACCTCGTGTGCGAGCCCGAGACACCCGCCCTCGCGGCCGCCGCCGTCGAAGCGGGAGCGGACGTGATCGAGCTCGGGTTCCCGTTCTCCGATCCGCTCGCCGACGGCCCGGTGATCCAGCGCGCCTCCGAGCGCGCGCTCGGGCGCGGCATGCGAACCGCCCGCTGCCTCGAGTGTCTGGAGGCGACGCGCGCGCTCCTCGGCGAGACACCCATCGTCCCGATGACCTACGCCGCCCTCCTCGAGGCGTACGGCTGGGAGCGCTTCGCCGCCGACGCAGAGGCGCGCGGCGCGACGAGCCTGATCGTCTCCGACGTGCCTGCTGGCCTCCGCCCGGAGCTCCGTCGCATCCACCTCGTGGCTCCGACGTCCACGGACGAGCGCCTCCGGCTCGCGGCCGGGACGACCGACGGGTGGCTCTATCTCGTC
>JACDBY010000183.1 GCA_013694685.1 Actinomycetota bacterium | reverse complement strand
GCCGCGAGGTCGTCGTAGACCGGCGCGAACGCGTCGTAGTCGGCTGCAGTCACGGTTCGTCGGTCGAGATATATCTCGCTCCTACGGGCGACGGGGAGATAGCCTCGCCCCCATGGACGTCCACTCGCTCGAGCAGGCGGCTCTCGCGGCGGTCGCCGCGGCCGCCTCGACGGACGCGATCGACGCCGTGCGCGTCGAGTACCTCGGTCGCAAGAGCGAGCTGAAGCTTGCCCTCCGCGAGGTGCGCGACCGCGAGACGGGCATGTCCTTGAACGCGGCCCGGATGCGGATCGAGAGCGCGGTCGACGAGCGGGCGTCCGGGCTCGAGCGAGCGGAGCTCGACCGACGGCTGATCGAGGAGCGCGTCGACGTGACGCTGCCCGTCGGCGGCCACGCCCGCGGCCGTCTCCACCTCATCACGCAGATCAGACGTGAGGTCGAGGACGTCTTCCTCGGTCTCGGCTATCGGGTCGTCGACGGTCGCGAGGTCGAGACGACGCGCTACAACTTCGACGCCCTCGCCTTCCCACCGGGGCATCCGGCGCGCTCGCCGCTGCAGACGCTCTTCGTCGACGACGAGACGGTGCTCCGTACCGAGACCTCACCGTCCCAGATCCGCACCATGGAGTCGCGGGAGCCACCGGTGTACATCGTGACGCTCGGTCGCGTCTACCGCCGCGACACGCCGGATGCGACGCACACGCCGGTCTTCCATCAGGTCGAAGGGCTCGCCGTCGACGAGGGGATCACCCTGGCCGACCTCGAGGGCACGCTCGACTTCCTCCTCAAGGCGCTCTTCGGCCAGAACCGCCGGACCGAGTTCCGCACGCACTACTTCCCGTTCACGGAGCCCTCGATCGAGGCCTACGTCTCCTGCCACGTCTGCGACGGCGGTGGCTGCCCGGTCTGCCGCTACTCGGGCTGGATCGAGGTCGGCGGCGCGGGGATGGTCGACCCGCAGCTCTTCGAGTTCGTGGGGTACGACCCCGAGCGCTACTCCGGGTTCGCGTTCGGCTGGGGGCTCGAGCGGATCGCCATGCTTCGCCACGAGTTTCCCGACCTGCGCGAGCTCTGGCGCAACGACCTCCGCTTCTCCAGGCAGTTCTGATGAAGGTTCCGCTCTCGTGGCTCCGCGAGTACGTCGAGACCCCGGCCACCGCCGAGGAGATCGCGCGCCGGCTCAGGGTCTCGACGCTCGACGTCGAGCGGCTGATCGACGTCGGTGTCGTCGATGCCGACGGCAACCTCGGTCGGTTCGTCGTTGGCAAGGTCGTCGCGGCCGAGCCGCATCCGAATGCCGATCGGCTGCAACTCTGCCAGGTCGACGTCGGCAAGCCCGAGCCGCAGCAGATCGTCTGCGGCGCCTGGAACTTCGGTGTCGGGGCGACCGTCGCGGTCGGGCTGCCCGGAGCGCTGCTCCCCGGCTTCCCCGGCCCGCTCGAGGAGCGGCCGCTGCGTGGCGAGGTCTCGCGCGGGATGATCCTCGCCGAGGACGAGATCGGGCTCGGCGCCGATCACGACGGGATCATGCTCTTGCCCGACGGGCTCGAGCCCGGTAAGCCGCTCGGGGACGTCCTGCCACTCGTCGACCGCGTGCTCGACGCGACACCGACGATGAATCGTCCCGACCTCCTCTCCGTCGTCGGGCTCGCGCGCGAGGTTGCCGCGCTCTGCAACGGCGAGCTGAGACTGCCGAGCCCTGTCGAGCCCGAGCCGGCCGGGACGGAGCCCCTCGAGATTCGGGTCGAGGACTTCGAGGGCTGCCCCCGTTACATCGGTCGTCTCTTCCGGAACGTCGTCGTCGGTCCGTCACCACAGTGGCTGCGCTCGCGCCTCCACCTGGCCGGGATGCGCTCGATCTCGAACGTCGTCGACGTGACCAACTACGTGATGCACGTCTGGGGCAGCCCGCTGCACGCGTTCGACAGCGAGAAACTCACCGCCGGCAGGATCCTCGTCCGGCGCGCACGCGACGGGGAGTCGCTCACGACGCTGGACGGCACGGAGCGCCGCCTGATCTCGTCCGACCTCGTGATCACCGACGGCGACCGCGCGGTCGCGCTGGCGGCGATCATGGGTGGGCTCGATTCGGAGGTGTCCACCGAGACGACCGAGGTGCTCCTCGAGGCCGCGAACTTCGAGCCGATTGGCGTGCTCCGGACGTCCGAACGCCTCTCGCTCCGCACCGAGGGCTCGAACAAGTGGGAGAAGGGCGTCGACCCGTACGCGGCGGAGCCCGCCGCGATCCTCGCGAGCCGCCTGCTCGTCGACGTGGCGGGCGCGACCCTTGTGGGTCACGCCGACGTCAACGATGGCCTGCCCGCGCGACCGGTCGTCACGCTCCGTCCCGGACGCTCGCGCACGCTGATCGGGCTCGACGTCCCGGACGAGGAGCAGGCGACGATCCTCGAGCGCCTCGGCTTCGAGGCCGACGGCTGGTCGTTCCGGGTGCCGACCTGGCGCGCGCGGGACGTCACGCGCGAGGCCGACCTCGTGGAGGAGGTCGCTCGCGCCGTGCTCGATCGAGTGCCGCACACCCTCCCGTTGCGCCGCTCGGTCGTCGGTCACCTGAGCTCGCGACAGCGGTTCCGGCGCGGGCTGGAGGACGTCCTGGTCGGCGCGGGCTTCTCCGAGGCGTACACGTGGAGCCTGGTCGCCTCGGATCCCGATCCGGATGCGCTCCGCCTCCCGGATCCGATGAGCGGCGACCAGGCGATACTGCGGACGACGCTCCTGCACGGGCTGGTCGAGGCCGCTCGCGTCAACGTCGACGCCGGCAACGAGGACGTGCGGCTCTTCGAGGTTGCTCGCGTCTACCTCCCCTCGGCCGACCGACTGCCGGAGGAGCGCTGGCGGGTCGGCGGCATCGCCGAGGGCGGTTTCGACGCTGCGCGAAGCGCCGTCGAGGCGATCTCGACGGCATTCCATCTTCCGCTCGAGGCACGCCGCGCGTCGTACGCCCACCTGCATCCCGGCAAGGCGGCGCAGATCGCTGCCGGCTGGCTCGGTGAGCTGCATCCGACTCTGCTCGACGGCTCGTGGGGGGTCTTCGAGCTCGACGTCGAGGCTCTCCACGAGCCGCTGCCCGACAGGATCCTGTACGAGGACGTGGTCACCTTCCCTGCCGTCCGGCAGGACATTGCCGTCGTCGTCGGCGAGGACGTCGAGGCCGCTTCCCTCGTCGCGGCCGCCTTGGAAGCCGGTGCGCCCGAGCTCCGTGAGGCGCGCGTCTTCGACGTCTACCGGGGCGACCAGGTGGGGGACGGCCGCAAGTCCGTCGCCGTTCACCTCGTGCTGCGTGCGCCCGACCGTACCCTGACCGACGACGACGCGGCCGCAGTGCGCGGCCGGATCGTGGCGCTTCTCGCCGAGCGGTTCGCCGCCGAGCTCCGAGGCTGAGCGCCGCAATCCGACAACGGCGCTTCGCCGTACTCAACGATCGATGAGACGTACGCACGTGATCGCGACCGTCGTGCTCGGCAGCCTCGCGCTCGTCGCCGTCGCTGCGGCCGCCGCGGACACGAAGCTCTCGGGGACGGTCGGCCCTGGCTTCACGATCACGCTGCGGGACGCGCAGGGCGAACCGGTCACGCGACTTCTGGCCGGGCAGACCGAGATCACCGTCGACGACCGCTCCGACGAGCACAACTTCCATCTCCGCGGGCCAGGCGTCGACATCGCGACGGGGCTCGACGAGATCGGTGTCCGGACATTCACGGTCACGCTCTCGGACGGCGCCCACACGTTCGTCTGCGATCCGCACGCGGCGGACATGCGCGGCAGCTTCGACGTCGGCGAGGCCCAATCCGATCCGCCGCCCCCGATCCCGACGACGACGCCCCGGCCGACAGTCCGCATCGTCTGAATCCTGTTCGCGAAGCGGGATTCCGCAGAAGCGGAATCGCGCCGCTTGATCCCTCGCCTTCAGCGAGGGCAGATCCCTGAAGCCGCCGCCGTCGGAGTCAGACATTCGCGGTCGCAACGACCCCGGATCTTCGTCGCCGTCTTCCGAACCTACAGCTGCTTGCCGTCGACGTACCAGACGGCGCCCTGGGTGGCGACGTTCTCGGTCTCGGCGAGCAGCCGTAGCACGGAAACGCGGGCTGGGATCCCCTCGGCGTCGAGCCGCTCGAAGCATCGTCGCGCCATCGCGGGGGAGACGCCGTAGCCCTTGCGGCGCGCGGATCGGAACGTGAAGCCGGTCGTCGCGAGGTCGCGTGTCGGGTTGAGCGGCGCGCAGAGGAGCGCGGTACGCGGCAGGAGCGCAGTGGAGTCGAGCTCGAGCGCGCAGAGGAGATCGCTCCAGTCGCCGGGGAGGTCGGCGAGCGCCTCGTCCCACGAAGTCGCGACGGGCACGGTCGCTTCTTTGCTGGCGCGATCACCGTCCTGGGGCGCTTCGGCCACCGCCACGTCCTCCTGCTCGACCAGGCACCAGACGCGCTCCTCGTCGAGACGGGCGAAGAGCCGGCGCGCCGCGTCCGGGCCTGCGCCGCCGCCTGCGCGGCGGATCGTCAGCACGAGCTCGTCGCCTACCCGACCGACCCCCATCGGCGCGAGGACGCGCGCTGCCCGCTGCAGTTCGCTGGCCTGCTCGGTTCGGAGCCTGAGGCGGATCGATTCCCAGTCGTCCGGAAGCCGCTTCTCGAGGGTGCGCCACTGATCCCTGAGCTTCACGGTGGTCAGCATAATGACCCCCGTGATCCGGCCCCCGTGTGTCAAATCGAGGCCCGACGGGCAGGGACGCTGATGCCGACCGACGTCAAGCTCCCTCGTCTCGGACAGGGCATGGAGTCGGGCGTCATCGTCCGCTGGCTCAAGGCCGAGGGCGATGCCGTCTCGAGCGGGGAGCCGCTCTACGAGCTCGACACGGACAAGGTGACCCAGGAGGTCGAGGCGGAGGTCGACGGCGTTCTCCTCCAGATCGTCGTCGCGGAGGGGGAGGTTGCCGTCGGCTCGACCGTCGCCGTGATCGGCGATGCGGATTCGCCTGACGGCGACTCCGCTAGCGACGACGCTGCCACGTCGGACACCGCCCCTCCCGAAGGCGACGCCAAGAGCGCAACCGAGGCCGAGGCGCCTGAGAAGGAAGAGGAGCGCGCACGGCCCGATGAGCCGGCGGCTTCTAAGGAGGATGCCGCGGACACCGGCACTGCGGCCACCGCCCAGACGAGTTCTTCTAGCCTTGATGTGCACGAAGTGCGCATCAAGGCCTCGCCGCTTGCGCGCAGGATCGCTCGCGAGCGCGGCATCGACCTCGCGGCGATGACGGGCACGGGGCCTGAGGGACGGATCCTCGCGGAGGACGTCGAGCACGCGGCCGACGACACGGCGGGCACGGCGCCGTCGGCGCCCCCGGCCGAGGCACCCGCGGGCGAGACCGAGGTCGTGCAGCTCACCTCGATCCGCAAGACGATTGCCCGTCGCCTGACCGAGGCCTGGAGCGCTCCCGTCTTCCAGCTCGGCGTCACCGCCGACGTGACGCTCACTCTCGGTCTGCGGGAGAGCCTCGTTGACCGCCTCGACGAGGGCGACACCAAGCCCACCGTCAACGACATCCTCGTGAAGCTGGTCGCGGCCGCGCTCGCACGGCACCCCGCGCTCAACGCGACCTTCACGGGCGACGAGATCCACCGCCCTCCGTCCGCGAACGTCGGCATCGCGGTCGCCGCGCCCCAGGGGCTCGTCGTCCCGGTGATCGCCGACGCGGGACGCCGGACGGTGCAGGAGATCGCGCGCGCCCGCGCTGATCTCGTCGGCCGCGCGCGTGACAACAAGCTGACCATGGCCGACCTCGAGGGAGGCACCTTCACGATCTCCAACCTCGGGATGTTCGGGGTCGAGCAGTTCACCGCGGTGCTCAACCCGCCCCAGGTCGCGATCCTCGCCGTTGGCTCGGTCGCCGAGCAGGCGGTCGTGCGCGACGGTGAGCTCGCGATCGCGCCGATCCTCCACCTCACCCTCACCTGCGACCATCGCGCGATCGACGGCGCCGACGGGGCGACCTTCCTGCAGACGCTCGTCGCGTACCTCGAGCGACCCGCGCTCGCGTTGTGAAAGCCCCGTGAGCGACGAGCGCCCGAAGATCGTCCTTCGACGCGGCGGCGAACAAGACGTGCGCTTCCTGCGCGACATGCTCCATCACGCGTACTACTGGAAGGAGCGTGCGCCCGATGCCGGCCCCGGACCGGTGGCGCTGTACGTCAAGGCCTGGGGACGCCTCGGTGACACCGCGGTGGTCGCGATCGACGAGGGATTCCCGGTCGGCGCCGCCTGGTACCGGCTCTTCGTGAAGGATCGACCGGGCTACGGCTTCGTCGACGAGCGGACACCAGAGCTTGCGATCGCCGTCGTGCCGAGCGCGCGCGGCCGGGGGGTGGGCGCTGCGCTCCTCGACTCGCTGCTCGCCCGGGCGCGCGGGGCGGGGCACCCCGCGATCTCGCTGAGCGTCGACCGGACGAACGAGGGCGCGATCGAGCTGTACCGGCGCCACGGCTTCGAGCGCGTGGCGGAGGACGACGACTCCGTGACCATGCTCGCCCGTCTCGACACTCAAACGACGACCGAAGGGACTGATCCTTGATGAACGTCGACGTCGCCGTCCTCGGAGGCGGCCCGGCCGGGTACACGGCCGCGATCCGCGCTGCTCAGCTCGGGGGCAAGGTCGCGTGCATCGAGCGCGAGCCCGCGCTCGGCGGTACGTGCCTGCGCGTGGGCTGCATCCCCACGAAGGCCTGGGTGCAGAGCGCGCACGCCTACCACGACGCCCGCGAGAGGTTCGCGAAACTCGGCGTCCAGGTCGGAGAGCCGACGCTCGACTTCGGCACCGTCGCCTCGTGGAAGGACCGAGTGGTCGAGCAGATGACCGGCGGGGTCGCCTCGCTCTTCAAGGCGAACGGCGTCGAGTGGGTTCACGGCGCGGGCACGTTCACGAGCCCGACGACGCTCGCTGTGGAGGGCGCCGAGGAGGTCACCTTCAAGAGCGCGATCGTCTCCACGGGCTCGGTTCCGATCAGACCGCCGATTCCCGGGATCGACTCCGCCCGCTGTGTGGACTCGACGGGCCTCCTCGCTCAGACAGAGGTCCCGCGGAGGCTCGTGATCCTCGGCGGCGGCATCATCGGCTGCGAGTTCGCGTCCATCTTCGACCGCTTCGGAACCGAGGTGACGGTCGTCGAGATGCTCCCGAGCCTGATCCCGACCGAGGACGAGGACGCGGCCAAGGAACTTCGGAAGGCGTTCGAGAAACGCGGCATCGCCTTGCACCTCTCGAAGCAGTGCACCCAGGTCGACGATCACGGCGAGCACCTGACGGTGCACTTCGGTGAGGGCGAGACGGTCGACTGCGACCTCATGCTCGTCTCGGTCGGGCGCGCGGCGCTCGTCGACGGGATCGGCCTCGAGGCGGCCGGCGTGACGTTCGACCGCAACGGGATCGGCACCGACGACCATCGCCGCACGAACGTGCCGCACGTCTACGCAGCCGGTGACGTGGCGGGGTACTGGCAGCTCGCGCACACCGGCTTTCGGGAGGGGGAGGTCGCGGCGGAGAACGCGATGGGGCACGAGGCGACGGTCGGCGATCCGGCCGTGCCACGTCCGATCTACACCGATCCCGAGATCGCAGGCGTCGGGTTGACGGAGGCGCAGGCGCGTGAGCAGCACGGCGACGACGTCGTCGTGGGTCGCTGCCCGTGGGTCGCGATCGCGCGCGCGGTCATGTCGGGCGAGACGACCGGCTGGGTGAAGACCATCCACGAGAAGACCTACGGCGAGCTCCTCGGGGTCGTGATCGTCGGGCCTCATGCCACCGACTTGATCGGCGAGGCGGTGGTCGCGCTCGATGCCGAGTCGACGATCGAGACGGTCGCGGACGGCGTGGCGCCCCATCCGACCCTGGCCGAGGGGCTGAAGGAGGCCGCGCTCGTGGCGCTCGGGCGCGCGATCCACCTCCCGCCGAAGCGTCGATAGCGCCACGCGGGGTAGGCTCGCAGCATGCGCCAGCGACGGAATGCTCTCATCGGTGCGCTCGTGTGGTGGTTCGGCACCCGCTGGGTCCGAAGGCGCGCCGCTCGAGCGGTGTCCTCCGTCCCTGGTGTCGGCTCGGGCGGCGGGGGCCATGGCCGGCTCCGCAACGTCGCGGGTGGGCTCGCTCTTGTCGCGGCCTTCGTGACCGGGCTGATCGCGTGGCGCAAGCTGCGCGGCCCGGGCGAGCCCGACTATCCGTCGGCCGCGCGCGCGCAGACCGACCCGACCGGCGGCGACACCGGCGACGCGTGAGCGGCTGGGGTGTGATCCCCAGCCTCCGTTTCTCGGATCTCGGCGCCGCGCTTTCGTTCTACCGAGACGTCGTCGGCTTCGAGGTCGAGCGGGGCGGACCGGAGGCGACGAACGCCGCGGTTCGCTTCGGCGATGCCCGGGTGATGCTCGAGACCGCGGCGAGTCACTACGGCGACGCCTACAACGCGGAGATTCGGGATCGACTCGGCTCCCGTTCGCCCCACGCCCTCTACATCGAGGCGGAGCGGCTCGACGAGCTCTACGGTCGCCTGCAGGCCGGCGACGGTCGGATCGTCGATCCGCTCGGCGAGCGACCGTGGGGTCAGAGCGAGTTCACGGTCGAGGATCCGGAGGGCAACTGGCTGACCTTCTGGCGCGCCGGCGCGAGCTGAGCGCATGCTCCGGGTGCCATGACCGAGACCCGTCCGGCGCTCGTGCGCTTCGCACTCGACGGCCTCGTCCCGTACGAGCCGGGGAAGCCGGTCGAGACGGTGCAGCGCGAGCTCGGGCTCGAGCGCGTCGTCAAGCTCGCCTCCAACGAGGGGCCGTTCGGCCCGTTTCCGCAGGCGGTCGAGGCGATCGAGCGAGCGACCCGCGAGCTGAATCGCTATCCGGACGGTGGCTGCTACCGCCTCCGAGAGGCGCTCGCCGAGCGTCACGGGGTCGCCTTCGACGAGACCGTGGTCGCGGCAGGCGCCGACGCGGTGATCGGGTACGCGTGCTTCGCGACCCTCGACCCCGGTGACGAGATCGTGACGCCCTGGCCGTCCTTCCCGAGCTACGTGCTCGACCCGCTGAAGCTGGCCGCCACCCCCGTTCGGGTCGAGCTCGCCGAGGGACGGGTGGACGTGGACGGGCTGCTCGGAGCGGTGACGCCGCGTACGAAGCTCGTCTTCCTTCCCACCGTGAACAATCCGACCGGCACGGCGCTCTCGCGAGACGACGTGCTGCGCTTCCTCGACGAGGTCCCGGACGACGTGCTCACGATCGTCGACGAGGCATACGTCGAGTACGTCGACGACCCCGCGTTTCCCGACGCGATCGAGGTGGCCGTGAAGGAAGGACGCAACGTGCTCGCGTTGCGCACGTTCTCGAAGATCTACGGGCTCGCCGGTCTCCGTGTCGGGTACGGCGTCGGGCCTGCGCCGGTGATCGCGGCGATCCGCAAGGTGCAGCGCGCCTTCGACGTGACGACGCTCGCACAGGAGGCGGCGCTCGCGAGCCTCGGCGGAGCCGACGAGCTCGCGCGCCGGCGCGCCGCGAACCGCGAGGCGATGACCCTCCTCGAAGCGGTGCTCCGGGCACGCGGCTTCATGCCGATCGTGCCGGCCGTGGGCAACTTCCTCTACGTCGACGTGGCCGAAGACGCGGCTGCGCTGAACGACGCGCTGCTCCGTCGCGGCGTCATCGTTCGGCCCATGGGCTCGTTCGGTGCGACGACCGCGCTCCGGATCACCGCCGGCAACCCCGACGAGATCTCATTCCTCGCCGAGCAGCTCGCCGCCGTAACCGCAGACGGCTCGGGGCCTGTCCCCGCAGGGGACTGACCCCTGTGCGACCGGCGGCGTAGGTAGGCAAGACCTCGCGTGTCGCACGGGGAACAGACCCCTGCGGGGTCAGTCCTCCTCCTTGGCTACCGTTGGTCGATCGGCGTCGGTCGCCGGCATCCCCATGCGGACGACACTGAAGCGAGGAATTGGTCGTGGCGCGTCGTTCAACGGCGACGGCGGTCTCGACGGGACGGGCTTCGGGTTCCCTGCCCTCGCTCCTCGCGCGATCTACCGGCAACCACCGCCGATCGCCCGGAGCGGTCGCTCCGTCGTCACGCGGGTTCTCGGCTGGTCGGCACTCGTGCTCGCCGTGATCGCCGGCGGAATCGCGGGCGGGGCGTACCTCTACCTCCACGAGACGGTCGCGGCGGTCGCCACGGAGTCGGTCGACGTAAAGAAGGCACTCAAGTCGCTCAAGGTCGCGCTGCCCGGCGAGCCGGCCACGGCGCTCGTCATCGGGTACGACCGGCGTGCGAACGAGGCGGAAGGAACGCCCTCCCGCTCGGACACGCTGATGCTCGTCCGCGCCGATCCCGACGGGAAGACGATCTCGCTCCTCTCCTTCCCACGCGACCTGAGCGCCGAGATCCGTTGCCCGGGACAGTCGACATATGTCGCCAAGATCAACGCCGCCTACGCGGATTGTGGCACGCGTGGGACGGTCGAGACGGTGCGCGCGCTCGCAGGCGTGCCGATCAACTACATCATCACGGTCAACTTCCGCGGGTTCCGACAGCTCGTCGACAAGATCGGCGGCGTCTGGATGGACATCGACCGCAGGTACTTCAACGACCGCGGCGGCTCGTGCGAGGGCTGCTACGCGACGATCAACCTTCGTCCGGGCTACCAGCGGCTCACCGGGCTCCGGGCACTGGACTTCGTCCGCTACCGGCACACGGACTCCGATCTCTACCGGAACGCCCGACAACAGCTCTTCGTGAGTGCGTTCAAGGATCAGGTCAAGTCGTCGGTCTCGCTCCTGAAGCTCCCTCGGGTGATCAAGGTGATCACCCAGAACATCGAGGTCGGACAGGGAGGCGGGAAGGACGTGAGCGCCAAGACCGTCCTCCGGTACGCGGCGCTCGCCTACTCGCTGCCACCCGGTCGCGTGTTCCAGGCGCGGATCGACGGCCTCGAGGGCTCGGCCGACCTCTACGCGGCGCCCGAGAACATCGAACGGGCGGTACGCGAGTTTCGCGACCCTGACGTCGAGTCGCCCCGGAAGGCGAACGCCGTCGCGCTCAACGAGAAGCTGAAGGTGAGGACGCCGCCGCCGCGCGACACGAGCGTGCTCGTCCTCAACGGAAACGGCGTCGAGGGGTCGGCCTCGACGGCGAGCTACCTCCTCGGTCAGCGCGGCTATCAGATCCTCTCCCCCGCGGGAGGTCTGACGGCGAACGCGCCGAGCTATGACTATTTCCGGACGGAGGTGTACTTCGACGCCAGGCGCGTCGGCGCCAAGCCCGCCGCCCGCAAGCTCGCAAACCTCTTCGGCTCGGCCGACGTGAAGAAGCTGACGCCGAGAATCCGGCTCCTCTCGAACCGGTCGCTGGTTGTCGTCGTGCTCGGCCAGACCTTCCATGGGCGGCTCGCCTCCGCTCCGGTCGACCAGACGCCGAAGCGGCAACCTGCGAGCGTCGTCGAAGGGGGGAGCGACGCGATCGGGTTGCTTCGCGAGTATCGGCAGGAGATCGACTTCCCCTTGATGGTGCCGACGAAGATCGATCGCTCCTCGTCGATCGACGGCGAGATGCCGCTGCGGGTCTACCCGATCGACCCCGGCAAGGAGCACCAGGCGGTGCGGTTGACCTACCGTCACGGGCTGAACGAGTACTGGGGCGTACAGATGACCGACTGGGAGGATCCACCCGTGCTGGAGGGCCGGAACTTCGTCCGGAAGATCGGGGGACGCACCTACGAGCTCTACTACAACGGCCCGCGCCTCCACATGGTCGTCCTCAAGACCGACGGGGCCTCGTACTGGGTCGTCAACACGCTCCTCGACCGTCTTTCGAACGAGACGATGATCGCGATCGCGAAAGGTCTGCGACCGCTCGCGAAGCTCAGTCGCGCCTAGTGCCTGCGTCTCGCAACGTTCCACCGGAAACTGCCCGGTATAACGTTGCGATCCGGCGGCACTAGGTGCCGACAGGTCCGGCACCTCCACCGGTTTCCGGTGAGACGTTAGGAGACGACGCACCAGATGATGCGGGTAACGACCCGGTCACGACTATCCTCCTGCCGGTCATGAGCGGTGACGGAAAGCGGATTGCTGTCTTTGGGGCAGGCTACGTCGGCCTCGTCACGGGTGCCTGCTTCGCGGAGCTCGGTCACCGGGTCGCGATCCGGGACATCGTCCCCGACCGGATCGCAGCGCTGCGCCGCGGGGAGGTGCCGATCTACGAGCCGGGCCTCGACGATCTGCTCGAGCGAAACGCGGAGCGCCTCTTCTACACGACCGATGTCGAGGAGGCGATCGACGGCGCGGGGTTCGTCTTTGTCGCTGTGGGGACCCCACCGACGTACTCCGGCGATGCCGACCTGTCGGCCGTCTGGACGGTGATTGACGAGCTGCCCGAGATGGAGAGGCGGATCGTCGTCGCGCTGAAGAGCACCGTCCCGGTCGGCACCGGCACGAAGGTGCGGCATCGACTCGACGCCCGCGGGCTCGCGCACGTGGGCTACGTCTCGAATCCCGAGTTCACCGCCGAGGGGACGGCGGTACGCGACTTCCTTGAGCCCGACCGGATCGTCATCGGCGCCTTCGACGAGGCCGACGGGGACGCGGTGGCGGCGCTCCACTCCGGGATCGACGCGCCGATCGTGCGCGCCGACGTCGCCTCGGCGGAGATGATCAAGCTCGCCGCCAACGCGGCCTTGATGACGCGGATCTCGTTCATCAACGAGATCGCGAACGTCTGCGAGGCGACCGGCGCCGACGTCGTGAAGGTCGCCGAGGGGATCGGCTACGACCGCCGCATCGGCAAGAGCTTCCTGCGGGCCGGGGTCGGCTTCGGTGGCAGTTGTTTCCCGAAGGATTCGCTCGCGCTGAAGCAGCTCGCGGCGAACTCGGGCTACCACTTCCAGGTGCTGAACGCCGTCATCGAGGTGAACGAGCTCCAGAAGCGGCGCGTGATCGGAAAGCTCGTCGAGCTGCTCGACACGTTGCGCGACAAGCGGATCGCGCTCCTCGGCCTCGCGTTCAAGCCGGGCACCGACGACACCCGCGAGGCGCCCGCGTTCGTCCTCGCCGGTCGCCTGCTCGCCGAGGGGGCCGAGGTCGTCGCGTGGGATCCCGTCGCCTCGGCCGACGGTCTTACGGGGGTGCGTCAGGTGGAGAGCGTCGACGAGGCCGTGCGTGGCGCCGACGCGGTCGTCCTCGTAACGGAGTGGCCGGAGCTCGGCGGGCTCGACTGGCGCGCTCTCGGGGCGACGATGCGCACAGCCGTCCTCGTGGACGGACGCAACATGCTCGATCCGGACGAGATGCGCGGCGCCGGCTTTCGGTACGACGCGATCGGTCGCGCCGCCTCGAACGGACGCTGATGGAGGCGATCGTCCTCGCAGGCGGCAAGGCCGAGCGGCTCGGTGATGCCGCCGGCGGTCTGCCCAAGTCGCTCGTCCAGGTCGGCGGCCGCCCGCTCCTCGCCTGGCAGGTCGGCCGCCTCGCCAGGGCGGGGGTCGAGCGCGTGATCGTCAGCTGCCTGGGCGGTCAGGAGGAGACGTTTCTCGAGAGTCTCCACGCGCTCGGTCCAGACATCGTCTGCGCCGGCGAGCCTGAGCGGCTCGGGCGGGGTGGAGGGATCCGGTTCGCAGCGGGATTCCGGCGCGAGACGGGGGACGTGCTGGCGATGAACGGCGACGAGTTGGTTGACCTCGACTACCACGCGCTGCTCGAGCGGCATCGCTCGACCGGCGCCGCCGCCACCGTGACCGTCGCCCACCCGCCGTCGCAGTTCGGTCAGGTCGAGCTGACCGACGACGATCTCGTCACCGGTTTCCAGGAGGCCGGCCAGGTGCCGTACTGGGTCAACTGCGGCATCTATGCCCTCTCCGAGGAGGCACTCGCGCGCTTCCCGGAGAAGGGCGATCACGAGTCGACGACGTTCCCGGAGCTTGTTTCAGAGGGACGGCTGCGAGCCTTCCGCCACACCGGGACATGGCTCACCGTCAACACGCCGAAGGAACTCCGCCGCGCGGACGAGCACGTCACCGCCCACCCCGAGTGGCTCGCGTGAGCGAGCACGCGACCACAGCGCGCCGCGTCGAGAAGCCGTGGGGCTGGGAGCTCGTGTGGGCGGAGACCGACGCCTACGTCGGGAAGCTCCTCCTCGTGCGCGCCGGGCATTCGTTGAGCCTGCAGTACCACGAGGTGAAGGACGAAGCCTGGCTCGTGCAACGGGGCCGGGCGACGCTCGAGCTCGGGGAGGTCGGCGGCTCGCTCGACTCGGTCGAGATCGGCGAGGGCGACACGTTCCGCTACCGGCCGCGCACCGTCCACCGGGTGACGGCCATCGAGGACATCCTGATCGTTGAGGTCTCGACGCCGCACCTCGACGACGTCGTCCGCCTCGAGGATCAGTACGGCCGCACTGGCACGAACGCTCCCTAGGGGACTGACCCCGCAGGGGTCTGTCCCCCGTGCTGCAGGCGTGCGCCGATCAGCAGGCTGTCCCGGTCGCGCAGGGGTCAGTCCCCTCCGAGGCCAGACCCGACCGGCCCGCCTAGAAGTAGAAGGTCTTCCAGGCCTCCCACCAGGTCTCGGCGGTGACCGAGATCGTGCGGTCGTCGACGCGCTCGACACCGGGCCGGAAGCGGAGCTTGTCGACGGCGAGCGTGTGCTTGAACTCGACCGTGATCTCGCAGGGGCTGCCCGGGCTCCACGGGTCGACGGCCTTCAGGTCGGAGAGCGCCGTCCTCGCGCCCGCCTCGATCAGCTCGCGCGCGCGGACGGGCGGGATCTGTCGCGCCGAGGTCGCGCCGAGGCCCTTCTTTACCGCAACCGTGGTGAGGCCGCCGCCGACGAGCGTCTTGCCTTCCTCACAGGCGACGTCGTCGCCGGTCACGAGCAGCACGGGGCACCCCCAGGTGCCGCAGAGCGCTGCATGGATTCCGGTCTCGCCGACGAGCGTCTCGTTGAAGCGGAGGTTGTAGTAGTCCTGACCGGAGACCGTGTGGTTCATCCCGCCCCTGCCGGCGCCGGCCATCGCGTGCATGCCAACGAGAAGCGCGGCGTCGCAGCCCTCCTCGAGGAAGGCGGTGTACTCCGTCCAGTCCTCCTGCACGACGAACTCGCAGTCCGGATGGAGAAGATCGGGGACGAGTGAGTTGAACGACCACTCGCCACCTGCCCCGTGGCAATCCATGACGACGATCTCGGTCGCGCCGGCGGCCTTCGCGCCCCGCACGGCTGCGTTGATCTCCTCGGTGTAGAGCTCACGCCCCTCGTCGTACATGGGGGCGCCCCCGAGCGTCTGGCGGCCCCTGACGATCCCGGAGACGCCCTCCATGTCGCTGATGATGTGCACCCGCACGACGGGAGCGTAGGCAGGACACCTTGACATAACTGTGGTAAGGTTGGTGGGGAAATGTCCACCTACACCGTCAGCCAGGCTGCCGCGCAGACCGGCTGGTCGCCGCGGATGCTCCGCTATCTCGAGTCGACCGGGCTCGTCGTCCCTGCGCGGAGCGCCGCCGGCTACCGCCGGTACGAGCCGCAGGAGCTCGCCCTCCTCCGCGGGCTCGCGGAGCTCCGGCAAGGCTTCGACGTCGAGCTCGACGACATCGCGTTCGTCGTCCGGCTGCGACGCGATGCGAGGCTGCGCGCCGCCGTCGAGCACTGGCTCGCCGGCACCGCCGTGCCCGCCGAGGGTGCGAGCGAAGCGGACTGGATCGAATGGGAGCAGCGCAAGCACGAGCGCCTGCTCGCCGCCTGACCACCTCCACCAGGAAGGAACCATGGCCACGACCGTCAAGCACGACGTCAAGGATCTCGCCTTTGCCACAGAGGGCATTCGCAGGATCGAATGGGCCGACCGCCAGATGCCGGTGCTCACCGCGATCCGGGAGCGCTTCGAGCGCGAGCAGCCCCTCGCTGGCTACCGCGTCTCCGCCTGTCTCCACGTGACGAGCGAGACGGCGAACCTGATGCGCACGCTGAAGGCGGGCGGCGCCGAGGTCGTCCTCTGCGCCTCCAATCCCCTCTCGACCCAGGACGACGTCGCCGCCGCGCTCGTCGACGTCTACGGGATCGCGACCTTCGCGATCAAGGGCGAGAACCACGACACCTACTACCAGCACCTCGAGGCCGCGATCGACCACCGGCCGCACGTGACGATGGACGACGGCGCCGACGTGATCGGGATCCTCCACTCGGCGAGGCGCGAGCAACTCGGTGACGTGATCGCCGGCACGGAGGAGACCACGACAGGTGTCATTCGACTCCGTGCGCTCGAGCGCGACGGCAAGCTCGGCTTCCCGGTCGTCGCGGTCAACGAGGCGCGCACGAAGCACCTCTTCGACAACCGCTACGGCACCGGGCAGTCGACCATCGACGGGATCATCCGGGCAACGAACCTCCTGCTCGCGGGTCGCACGATCGTCATCGCCGGCTACGGCTGGTGCGGTCGCGGCGTCGCCATGAGGGCCAAGGGCCACGGGGCGCACGTGATCGTGACCGAGGTCGACGCGATGAAGGCGCTCGAGGCCGTGATGGACGGCTTCCAGGTGATGCCGATGCCGAAGGCGGCCGAGGTCGGCGACATCTTCGTCACCGCGACCGGCGACAAGCACGTGATCGCCAGGCAGCACATCGAGCGGCTCAAGGACGGCGCGATCCTCGCCAACACCGGTCACTTCAACGTCGAGATCGACATCCCGGCGCTCCGCTCGCTGGCGACCGACACACGTGAGGCGCGGGCGTTCGTCGAGGAGTTCACGCTCGCCGACGGCCGGAAGGTGTACCTCCTCGCCGAGGGGCGTCTCGTCAACCTCGCCGCGGCGGAGGGGCACCCCGCGCAGGTGATGGACATGTCGTTCGCGAACCAGGCGCTCTCGGCCGAGTTCGTGATCGAGAACGCCGCGACGCTCGAGCCAAAGGTCTACGACGTGCCCACGGAGATCGACGACGAGATCGCGCGGCTGAAGCTTGCGACGATGGGCGTCGCGATCGACGTGCTCACCGAGGAGCAGGCCACCTACCTCGCGAGCTGGGACGAAGGAACCTGAGCCGCCAAAGGTGTCCGGACACGCCCGTCCGTAGAGTTCGCGGGCCATGGCGAGACGCGAGCTCGAGCCCCACCGGGTCGTTCGCCTCGAAGAGGATGCGGTCGTCCTCCTCGACCAGCGACGCCTGCCCGACGAGGAAGTCGAGCTGCGGTGCACGAGCGTGGCCCAGCTCGTCGACGCGATCCGCACGCTGGCGATCCGTGGCGCGCCGTCGATCGGGATCGCCGCCGCGTACGGGCTCGCGCTCGCGTCAGAGCGAGGAGAGGATCTCGATCTCGCGTACGCCGGGCTCGTCGGCTCGCGGCCGACGGCCGTCAACCTGCGCTGGGCGCTCGACGCGATGCGCGCCGAGCCGACGCGCGAGCGCGCCGAGGAGCTTCACGCGGAAGAGGTCGAGCGCTGCCGCCGGATGGGCGCTCACGCGGTCGAGCTCTTCCCCGAGGGCGCGCGGGTGCTCACCCACTGCAACGCGGGCGGGCTCGCAACGGGGGGCTACGGGTCGGCGCTCGGGGCGATTCGCGCAGCCGCGGCCGCTGGACGCGTCGCGCACGTGTGGGTCGGGGAGACTCGTCCGCTCCTGCAAGGCAGCAGGCTCACCGCCTGGGAGCTCGAGCAGCTCGGCATCCCGCACGCGGTGATCGCAGACAGCGCCGCTGCCTCGTTCATGGCGCGCGACGAGGTCGACCTCGTCGTCACCGGCGCCGACCGCATCGCGGCGAACGGCGACACGGCGAACAAGATCGGCACGTACGGACTCGCGGTCGCGGCGACGTACCACGGGCTGCCACTCGTCGTCGTCGCGCCCACCTCCACCCTCGACCCGGCAGCGGCCGACGGCGCCGATATACCGATCGAGGAGCGGGATCCGGGCGAGCTGACCACGCGGTTCGCGGCCCGCAATCCCGCCTTCGACGTCACGCCGGCGCACCTCGTCGCGGCGATCGTCACCGAGATCGGCGTGCACCGCGCTCCGTACGCCACCACATTGCCGCGGGCGACCGCGGTCGTCCAATGACGCTCGAGCACCTTGATCCGCGGACGAGGGAGGTGCTCGCCCGGTTCGGGTTCGATCCGACGCGGTTCGAGGAGCTCCGTGCCCGTGTCGTGTCCGGAGAGCTCTCGCCGGCGTCCAACGTCGTCTCCGGCCACCTCGAGCCCCCACGCGATTCGGACCTCGAGGTGCTCCCCGAGCCAGGCTCGGATGCGTGGTGTTCGGCACGCGAGGCGGGGCTCGCCGCATTGTCCAAAGGGAAGGTCGGTCAGATCGTGCTCGCAGGCGGCATGGCGACCCGTTTCGGTGGCGTTGTCAAGGGGATCGTCCACGCGGTCGACGGGCGCAGCTTCCTCGACTGGAAGCTGAGCGCCACGGCGCGCCTTGCCGAGGAGCTCAGCAGCGTGATCCCCGTTGCGCTCATGACGAGCTTCGCGACGGACGACGATACGCGCGCCCACGTACGCGCGCTCGACGTCCCGCTGCCGAGGTTCTTCCCGCAGTCGGTCTCGCTGAGGTTGACCGCCGAGGGCGAGCTCTTCGAGGAGGACGGCGCGCCGTCGCTCTACGCCCCCGGCCACGGCGACCTGCTCGAGGCCGTGCGCCACTCGGGGATGCTCCGCGCCTTCCGCGCGCAGGGCGTCCAGCACGTGGCCGTCTCGAACGTCGACAACCTCGGTGCCCGGATCGATCCCGTGATCGTGGGAGCGCACCTCCTCGGGGGGCGGCCGTTGACGACCGAAGTCGCCGGCAAGGAGGGTGACATGGGCGGCGCTCCCGTCCGCTTCGACGGCCGGCTCGGGCTGCTCGAAGGACCGGAGTTCCCTCCCGGCTTCGATCACGACCGGATCGCGGTCTTCAACACGAATACGGCGACGTTCACCCTCGCCGGTCTCGATCGTGACTTCGCGTTGCGCTGGTTGCACGTGCGCAAGCAGGTCGGCGACCGCGAGGCGGTGCAGCTCGAGCGCCTGTACCACCACGCCTCGTGGGAGCTCCCGACAACGTACCTCCAGGTGCCTCGCAACGGTGTCCGGGGACGGTTCTTCCCGATCAAGGAGCCGGAGGATCTCGAGCGCTCGCGGGCGCCCTTGCGCGAGCTGCTCGCGGCCTCCGTGCTCGATTGAGCGACGTCCTGCGGCAGCGTCCGCGGGAAGTCGGCACACAGTCGGCGCAGACTCGTCGCACGTCCTCGCATAGCGTCGCTGCATGTCCCTGCTCGGCCTGGTGCTGCCCTCCCGCTGTGCGGGCTGCGCGATGCCGGGACCATCGCTCTGCCAGGCGTGTCGCGAGCTCCTGATCCGCATCGCGCCACCCGTCTGCGCCCGCTGCGGGTGCCCGGGAGCGTGGCCCGTGCTGCGGTGCGTCGAGTGCAGCGGGCGGCGTCTCGGCTTCGCGCGGGCGCGGGCGGCGGTCGTCTACGACGCGCACGCGAGGGCGATCGTCTCGGCCTGGAAGGAGCGCGGGCGGCGCGACCTCGCGCCTGACCTGGCGACGGTCGTCGCCGAGGTGGTGGCTCGACCTGCCGTTGACGTCGTCAGCTGCGTCCCGGGCGATGCGGAGCGGACACGGGCTCGTAGTCATGTTCCCGCCGAGCGCCTCGGCCGGGCCCTCGCCGAGGGCTGGGATCTGCCGTTCGCAGGGATCCTCGAGCGCGTGGGCACGGCGCCGCGTCAGGTGCGGCTACCACGCGCGGAGCGACGCGCGAACGTCCGTGGTTCGTTCGTCGCCGCCGCTCGCCCGCCTCCGACGGTCGTTCTGGTCGACGACGTCTACACCACCGGTGCCACGGCGGCGGCCTGCGCGACCGTCCTACGTCGGGCGGGAGCACGTTCCGTCGAGGTGGTGTGTCTCGCGCGGGCCGTGCGATAGCGTTGCTCGTGATCGCGACGAGGAGGCGCCATGCGACTGAAGGTCACGGTGCGGCACGGGCACGTGAACGATGACGTCCGGAGCTACGTGGAGTCGAAGTTCTCCAAGCTCGGGCGTCGCCTCCACGACGACACGCTCGTCGAGGTCGTCCTCGACCGGGAGCACAACCCGAAGATCGCCGACGACCATCTGGTCGAAGCCGAGCTCCACGTGAAAGGCCCGAACCTCCATGGGCGCGAGGCGGCGGCGACGTACGAAGCGGCCGTCGACGTGCTCGTCGACAAGCTCGAGCGCCAGGTCGAGCGACGGCGCGACAAGGTCGTCCACGAGCCCAGACGACGCGCGCAGCCGACGCCGCCCGAGCCTCGCCCGGCGGAGGAGATCGAGCAGTTGCTCCGCCGAGCCGACGGCTGAGACACGTGCCG
Organism: Actinomycetota bacterium; assembly: GCA_013694685.1. Lineage (GTDB taxonomy): Bacteria > Actinomycetota > Thermoleophilia > Gaiellales > Gaiellaceae > Gaiella. The sequence goes on along the minus strand of JACDBY010000183.1, from coordinate 558 downwards.
CTCCCGCACGACCCCGGCCCGCACTGGGGAGAGGTCGGGATCCACGGGCTGCACCGGCAGCGCGAGTGGGACGCCGTCGTGACCCTCGCTGCCCCCGAGCTCGCCGGCACCGAGGTCTGGTTCGTCGCACTTCCCGGGGGAGAGCTCGTGCGCGAGGAAGGCGACGGCGATTCCGAGGTCCTGGGTCGCGCGGTGACCCTCGCGCCGCCCTACCGGGCGCACGGCGTGCGAAGGGAGGGCGGGTTGTGGGTCGTCGGGGCGACGCGGATCGAGACCGTCGAGCTCGACGACGATCCGGGTGGCCAGGCCGTCGAGCTCTCGTGGGACGGGCGCGAGCGGACGGTGCGACTCGACGGGCGTCCGACGCTGGCGGGCGTCGTCGAGCTCGAGCGGCTGGGTGCGGAACGCCACGCGACCTACGTCGTCACGGCGGCAAGGCTGTCGGGACGGATCTGGGAGCTCTTCGTCTCCCCGCTCTGAGCGTCGACCGGTTAGTGCGTCATCTCCTAACGTCTCACCGCAAACCGGTGTAGGTGCCGGACCTGTCCGGCACCTAGT
>JACDBY010000104.1 GCA_013694685.1 Actinomycetota bacterium | reverse complement strand
GCTCGGCTACCAGCACATCTTCTGGTTCTACAGTCACCCCGCCGTCTACATCATGATCCTGCCCGGGTTCGGGATCATCTCGGAGATCATCTCGGTGATGAGCCGCAAGCCGATCTTCGGCTACCGGTTGATGGCGATCTCGCTGCTCGGGATCCTCGTGCTCGGCTTCTCCGTCTGGGCGCACCACATGTTCGTCGCCGGGATGGCCGACTGGCTCCGCGTCCCGATGATGATCTCGACGCTCCTCATCGCGGTCCCCACTGGGGTCAAGGTGTTTTCTTGGTTGGCAACGCTCTGGGAGGGAAAGATCCACCTCAACACCCCGATGCTCTTCGCGCTCGGATTCGTCTCGATGTTCGTGATCGGCGGCCTCTCGGGCATCTACCTCGCCGCGGTCCCGATCGACATCCACGCCTCGGACACGTACTTCATCGTCGCGCACATCCACTACGTGCTCTTCGGCGGCTCCGTGTTCACGATCTTCGCCGGGATCTACTACTGGTTCCCGAAGATGACCGGCCGGATGTACAACGAGCGGCTCGGGAAGCTCCACTTCTGGATCACGTTCATCGCCTTCAACGTGACCTTCTTCCCGATGCACTGGGTCGGGCTCGTGGGCATGCCGCGTCGCGTGGCCGACTATGCGGGCACCTTCGGCGCGCTCAACATGGTCGTCACGATCGCCTCGTTCGCCCTCGGCGCCTCGGTGATCATTTTCGCCTTCAACATCATCACGAGTTGGGTGCGTGGCCCGCTTGCGGGCTCGAATCCCTGGCGGGCGATGACGATCGAGTGGCAGGTGACCTCACCGCCCCCCGTCTTCAACTTCGAGGAGATCCCGCAGGTCGTCGGCGGGCCGTACGAGTACGGCGTCCCCGGAGCGAAGCACGCAGTGTTGAAGGGCGGTTCCCTCCAGGAGGCGCGGGTGTGACGCACGCGACGACGGTCCTGGTCGTCGCGAACGAGACGCTCGTGGGCGACGAGCTGATCGACGCCGTCCGGGCACGGGCCCAGCAGAGCGCCATACGCGCGGTCGTGATCGCGCCGGTGAACGAGCCGCGCGGGGCGAAGGTCGTCTACGAGGACACACGCCGAGCTGCGGCGGGTAGGCGACTCGACCGGACGGTCATGCGGCTCCGCCAGGAGGGGATCCCGGCCCACGGCGAGGTCTTCGAGGGCGGGCCGCTCACCGCGGTCGAGGACGCTCTCGCACTCGAGCCTGTCGACGAGCTCATCGTCTCGACCCACCCCGAGGCGACCTCCGGCTGGCTCCGGAAGAAGAACCTGCTGGAGGAGATCCGCCGGCTCGCGGGCGAACGGCCCGTGACGCATGTCGTCTCGGACGTCGCACGGCGCTCGGGCGACACGAACGTGCTCGTCGTCGCGAACGAGACCGTCCTCGGAGCGCCGCTCCTCGAGCGGATTCGCACGCGCGCGGCGGAGGGGCCCACGTCGTTCCTGATCGTAAGCCCGCAGAGCGACCGCGACGAGGTCGAGCACCCCGAGGCCGAGCGTCGGCTGCGCGAGGCACTCTCGACGCTTCGCTCCGAGGGGATCGAGGCGCACGGCCAGGTCGCCCACCCCGATCCCTACACGGCGGCGATGGAGGTCGTCGACGACGAACGGGTCGACGAGATCATCGTCTCGACGTTCCCCCAGACCCGCTCCGGCTGGCTCCGCCGTGATCTGGTCGAGCGCCTCAGGAAGGATGCCGATGTGCCGGTCGAGCACGTCGTGACCGAGCCGGCCGTCGTGGGGGTGCCGGCGTGAGCGCCCATGCCGAGGCCGTGCACGAGCACGGCGACCACGGACACCACGGGCCGCCGCCCGCCAACCGGAGCTCGCGACTCGACCCGACGACGCTCGGGATGTTCCTCTTCATCGCCTCCGAGGCGATGCTCTTCGGGGCTTTCTTCACCGCGTACTTCTTCGTCCGTGTCGTGAACCCCGACGCCCCGGACGTCTGGCCGCCCGATCCCTACGAGTTCCCCGTCTTCGTCGCGTCGGTCAACACCGCGATCCTCGTCACCTCGAGCTTCACGATCCACTGGGCGACCCAGTCGGTCAAGCGCGGTGACCGGAACGGCCTCAGGGCAGGGCTCGTGCTGACGATCCTCCTCGGGCTCGCGTTCCTCCTGACGCAGGCGCTCGAGTACGCCCACGTGGGCTTCAACACGGGCGACGGCGCCTTCGCCTCCGTCTTCTTCGGGCTCACAGGGCTCCACGGCGCCCACGTCTTCGTCGGGCTCACGCTGCTGACGTTCGCGGCGGTGCGCGCCTTCCGCGGCCACTTCTCGCCCGACCACTACCACGGCGTCGAGATCCCGGGGATCTACTGGCATTTCGTCGACGTGATGTGGATCATCGTCTGGGCCGCCGTCTACCTGTTGTGACGCGGGCATTTCGCTTCGCGAACTGCCTAGGCACTTCCCAGGGGGAAGTGCCGACAGAATGTGAGGTGCGATGAAAAATCCTCTCAGGGACGAGGCTGCCGCGTTCCAGGTCGTGCTCGCCACGCTCGGCGGCGCGGTCCTCGTCGTCGTCGCGGCGTGGCTCTCCACCTGGCTCGGCGTGGCCGTCTTCCTGGCGCTCGTCGGTGTCGCCCTGTGGGCGATCCGCGGGGGACTGCGGCACCGGCCCGCGCAGACCCACGTCGTCCGTGACGACGGCCCGACGCGGCGCATCCTCGTCGTCGCGAACGAGACCGTCGGCGGCGAGGAGCTCTTCGCGTTGCTCGATCGCAAGGCTGCCGGGATGCGCGAGGACGTGCTCCTCGTCTGCCCCGCGCTCAACTCCCGTGTGCGGACGTGGACATCGGACGAGGACGGCGCGCGGGCGCGGGCGCAGGCGCGGCTCGAGGCCAGCCTCGCCCGGCTGGCCGAGGCAGGTGTGACCGCGCGCGGCGAGATCGGCGACGGCGACCCCCTCCAGGCGCTCGAGGATGCCCTGCGCGAGTTCCCGGCCGACGAGATCGTGCTCTCGACCCACCCGCCCGGCCGCTCGCACTGGCTCGAGCAGGGCGTCGTGGAGCAAGCGCGGCTGCGCTACGACGTGCCGATCACGCACGTCGTGGTCGATCTCGGCGCGACGCCCTAGGGCCGGCCGGGCGCGGCTGCCTCGCC
>JACDBY010000055.1 GCA_013694685.1 Actinomycetota bacterium | reverse complement strand
TCTGGGGCGGGGAGATCCTTCGCTGCGACCTCGCGGGGTTCGAGCGGCTGGCGCATCTCGAGCCCGTGCCGCTGCCGGGCGGCGAGGCCGCGATCCGGGAGCCCTGGCGGATGGCCGCCGTCTACCTCGAGCGCGCCGACCGCCCGGTTCCCTTCGAGCGCTGGCCCTTGGTTCGCAAGGCGCTGAACGTCAACGCGCCGCTCTCGTCGGGAATGGGGCGGCTTTTCGACGCCGTCGCGGCCGTGCTCGGCGTCCGTGACGAGACGAGCTACGAGGGACAGGCGGCGATCGAGCTCGAGCAGCTCGCCTCGGACCGACGCGCCGACCCTTACCCGTGGCGCTTCGGCGACGGCGCGGCGCTGGTGCGCGCCGTGCATGACGACCTCGCCGCCGGCAGAGCGCGGGAGGAGATCGCGGCCGCGTTCCACGAGTCGGTCGCAGCCGGCGCGGCCGAGGCGTGTGCGGCTGCGGGCGAGCCCCGCACGGTCGTCCTCTCGGGTGGGACGTTCCAGAATGTCCGTCTCCTCGCTGCGACGACCACGCGTCTCGAGGCGCACGGCTTCCGCGTGCTCTCGCACCGGCTGGTACCGCCAAACGACGGGGGGCTCAGCTTCGGTCAGGCCGCGGTCGCGGCCGCCCGGACGAGCGCCGCGTGAGACGGGCGCTCGAGCGGACGCAGGTTGTCCCGGTTCCGATCGAGGCAGCATTCGCGTTCTTCGCCGAAGCCCGGAACCTCGAGGTGATCACGCCGCAGTGGCTCCGGTTCCGCATCGTCTCGGCCCCCGAGACGCTCGAGCGCGGCTCGCTGCTCGACTACCGGCTGCAGCTCTTCGGCGTGCCGATCCGCTGGCGCACGGAGATCGTCGCATGGCACCCGCCTCACGGCTTCACCGATCTCCAGCGCCGTGGCCCGTACCCGCTTTGGGAGCACACCCACCGTTTGACCGCGGTCCCGGCTGGGACGGAGATCTACGACCACGTGAGCTATCGCCTGCCGCTCGAGCCGCTCGCCTCGCTCGTCGCGCCGCTCACGGTGAGGCTGTGGCTCGACACGATCTTCGACTACAGACGGGAGCGTGTGGCCGCGCTCCTCCAGTCAGGCTCTTCCACTGCCGTGGAAGAGCCCTAGAACTCCTCAGCTCCCGGCGATATGCTTGCGCTCGTCGAGCGCCGATCCAACCGAGGAGCAGCAATGCGCGCAGCGTTCATGTCCATCGAAAGGGCCTTTGTGACCACTTCGGAGGGTATGACGCGTGTCACGCAGAACACTGAACCTCGGGATCCTGGCGCATGTAGACGCCGGTAAGACGACCCTCACCGAACGGCTGCTCTACGACGCAGGCGCCATCGACGAGCTCGGCAGCGTCGATGCCGGCACGACGCTCACGGATTCGTTGGTGTTGGAGCGGCAACGCGGTATCACGATCAAGTCAGCCGTGGCCTCGTTCGAGCTCGGCGACCTCCAGGTCAACCTGATCGACACACCCGGCCACCCGGACTTCATCGCGGAGGTCGAACGGATCCTGAGCGTGCTCGACGGAGCCGTGCTCGTGATCTCCGCCGTCGAAGGCGTCCAGCCGCAGACGCGGATCCTGATGCGAGCCCTGCAGCGGCTGCGTCTCCCGACGCTGATCTTCGTGAACAAGATCGATCGCGCCGGGGCCGACGACGCCCGCGTGATAGCGGCGATCTCGAAGCGTCTGACGCCGGCGGTCGTCGTCCTTGGCGCCGCAGGCTCCCTCGGAAGCCGGAGCGCGTCGTTCACGCCGTTCAGCGACGACGCCGTCGGATTCCACTCGGCCCTGTCGGAGACCCTTGCCGAGCATGACGAGGAGCTCATGGCGTCATACGTCGAGAACGAGTCGAACGTGCCGTATCGGCGCCTCCGCGAGCAGCTCGCGTCTCAGACCAGGCAGTCGCTCGTTCATCCCGTTCTCTACGGGTCCGCGCTCACCGGGGCGGGGGTTGACTCGTTGCTGAGCGCGGCCGCTGAGCTGCTCCCCCCAACGGGCGAAGGCGACTCGGATGGACCGCCTGCGGCGAGCGTCTTCAAGATCGAACGTGGGCCAGGAGGCGAGAAGGTCGCCTACGTACGGATGTTCTCGGGGACGATTCGCACTCGCGACCGGCTGCGGTTCGGCAACGGTCTCGAGGGCAAGGTGACGGAGATCGCCGTGTTCGAGCGTGGGCCCGCAGTCTCTCGACCGTTGGTCTCGGCAGGTTCGGTGGCAAAGCTTCGCGGACTGGGCGAGATCCAGGTCGGCGACCACATCGGCGAGCTCGGAGGCGATGGATCCCACCAGTTCGCGCCCCCGGCCCTCGAGTCGGTCGTCGTCGCTCGTAACACCGACGATCGCGGGAGACTTCGTGTCGCGCTCGGTCAGCTCTCCGAGCAAGACCCGCTCATCGATGTCCGCCAGGACGATGCCCTCGGCGAGATCTCCGTGTCGCTCTACGGCGAGGTTCAGAAGGAGGTCATCGGAGCGACCCTCGCCGCCGATTACGGCATCGACGTCGAATTCCGTGAGACGACGACAGTCTTCGTCGAGCGACCCGTCCGCACCGGCGAGGCAGTCGAAGTGCTCCACGCCAAGACGCAGTCCAACGTCACGGGCAAGAGCTCGCCTGTCAGCGCGAACCCCTTCCTCGCGACGACCGGCGTGCGCATCGACCCGGCCGCCGAGGGGTCGGGCGTCGTCTTTCGCCTCGACGTCGACATCCGCCTCGTCCCGATCTACATCTACAAGACCGTCGACGCATTCGTGGACCTCATGGCGCAGTACGCCCGCGAAGCGCTGGAGGAAGGCCTCTTCGGTTGGCGGGTCACCGACTGCACACTCACGATGACCGACTGCGGTTACCGGGCTCCCGGCAGCACGGCCCGCGACTTCCATCAGCTCGCGCGGCTCGTGCTCACGCAGGCACTCGAGCGCGCCGGCACGGTGGTTTGCGAGCCGGTGGTGGCCGTCAGCTTGGAGATCCCGACCAGCTCGATCGGTGCGGTCCTGGCCGCCGTCGGCCGCCTCGGCGCGGGCATCGAGACTCAGTCGGTACGCGAGGATCTCTCGGTGATCGAGGCGGTCGTGGCCGCCGCGCGTGTCCCTGACCTGCGTGGGCAGCTGGCTGGTCTGACGGGCGGCGAGGCCGTGCTCGAGTCGAGCTTCGCCGGCTACCGACCGGTCGTCGGCGAGCCGCCCACGCGACGCCGGACAAGCCCCGACCCGCGAATCGCCCGGAGTACCTGATGCACCTCGCCCGACGCGTCCGTGGTTGCGGCTGAAGAGGTACGGGAGGCGGACAACGCTCGTGTTGAATCGGCAGGCTGACCGGTGCCGAGATCGGTACCGAGCGTCAGTGCCGCGATCAGCTCGAGGAGGCGGACGTGTGGGTCTTCCGCGTGCCCACCGGAGCACCGACGGCCTGGGCTCGGGCGGCGGAGTCCTTGTCGACCCCGCCGCCCGGCTCTCGTCGCTCCTAGCTCGAGCGGCCCTCGACCTGCGGTCGCGGCTCGGGCTGGCGCGGCACTGGCCGCTCGCCGTCGTGCGGCGCCTCGACCGTGATGTTCGGGAGGACGCGGTCGAGCCACCGCGGGATGTACCACGTCTTCTCGCCGATCAGCGTGAAGAACGAGGGTACGAGCGTCATCCGCACGATCAGCGCGTCCGTGAGGATCGCCACGGCCAGCAGGATCCCGAACTCCTTCGACACGCGGTCCCCGCTGAGGATGAACGCCGCGAAGACCGTGCCCATGATCACCGCCGCGGCGACGACCACGCGCCCGATCGCCGCGATCCCGTGCTCGAGAGCATCGCGGGTCGGGAGGCCGTGAACGTGCTCCTCGCGGATTCGGCTCATCAGGAAGACCATGTAGTCCATCGACAACCCGAACAGGATCGCGAAGGCGATCGGCGGGATGAACGTCTCGATCGGGCCGGTCCGGTCGAGCCCCGTGAGGCCGAGCAGGTGGCCCTCCTGCACCACCAGCGTCAGCACGCCGAAGCCGACGAACGCGGAGAGAATGGTCGTGACCGCGGCCGTCAGCGAGACGACGATCGAGCGGAACGCCATCGCGAGGACGAGGAATGTGACGCCGATGATGTAGAGGAGAAACAGCGGCGCCCGTTCGGTGATCCGGTCGCCGATGTCCTTGAACGCCGCGGTCTGACCCGAGACGTAGGCGACCGCGTCGCCACCCTGGACGGCCGCCGGTACGACCTCTGCGCGGAGGCGGTCGACGAGCTTGTCGGTCTCCTCCGCCTGCGGCGCCGTGTCCGGCGTGACGAACACGATCCCGACGGTGTTCTCGTCGTTGAGCTGCGGCTCCCCGGCGGACGCGACGCCCGCGAGCCCCTGGACGCGTTCGAAGATCCGCTGCGGCGCCTCGGCGTCGCCGTTGACGTCGACGACGATCGGGATCGGTCCGTTGAAGCCCGGGCCGAATCCCTCGGCCAGGAGGTCGTACGCGCGGCGGGCGGTCTGTTCGGTCGGCTGTGTGCCCTGGTCACCGACGCCGAGCCGGACGAGCCCGGACGTCGCGGCGAGCGCGATCACGAGCAGCAGGACGACCGGGAAGACGATCTTCGCGTTCCCGGTCACGAACCGTCCCCAGCGCGCGACGAGCGTTCTCTCACGTGCTGCGTCCGAGTCATCGATCGCCGGCAGGAACGGGAGCTTCAGCCGGTCGATCTTGTGACCGAGGAGTCGGAGCACCGCGATGAGCAGCGAGTTCGCGAGCAGCACGGTCGTCAGGACGCCGAGGGCGCTGCCGATTCCGAGCTTGGTGACGAAGTCGAGCCCGAAGAACGCGAGGCCCGTCACGCCGATCGCGACCGTCAGGCCCGCGAAGAGCACGGCGCGACCCGCGGAGGCTCCTGCTTCGGCCGCCGCGTCACGCGGCGAAAGTCCCTCGTGCAGGAGCTGCCTAAACCTCGTCACGATGAAGAGCGAGTAGTCGATCCCGACCCCGAGGCCGATCATCGTCACGAGGATCGGGGTGATCGTGTTGATGTCGGTCAGGCCCGCGAGGATGAAGAGCAGCAGGAACGCGGTCGCGAGCGCGACGATCGCCAGCACGATCGGGATGAACGTCGCGGCGAACGTGCGGAAGACGATCAGCAGCACGATGATCGCCGCGAGCAGCCCGAGCAGCTCGGAGGTGCCCTGCTCGATGGGGGGAAACTCCGCTTCGCCGTTGTACTCGACGGTCAGGCCGGCCGGCGCGACAGCTTCGCGCACCGCGTCCTGGACGGCGACGACGGACTCGCGGTCCTCGTCGTAGATCACGCGGTCGAACTGAGCCTCGGCGTAGGCGATCCGGCCCTGCTCGGAGAACGTCTGCTCGTCGAACGGATCCGAGACGCTCTCGAGGCCCGCCTTGTCTTCGGTCGGCTTGAACGTGGCCGTCCGGAGCTCCGCGATCGCCTTGTCGATCGCGTCACGCCGGGAGGGCGTATCGAGCTGCTCCCCCTCGGGCGCGGCGAAGACGATGTTGAGGACGCCGCCCTGCTCGGAGGCGAACTCCGCCTCGATCAGATCGGTCGCGCGCTGCGTGTCGGAGCCGGGAATCTCGAACTCGTCTCGCAGCGAGCCGCCGACCGTGGCGACGAGACCGATGAGCACGAAGACGATTGCGAGCCAGCCCAGGAGGACGCGCCAGGGATGCGTCGCGCAGAAGCGCGCCCAGCGTGCCAGACCTCCCGTCGCCTGACGCTCATGCGCTGCCCGCCGGCCGTTCCCCTCGTGTGCGGTGTACTCCGTCATCTGTGTCGCCTCCTGCTCTAGCTCCATCTCGAGGTCGAAGACCGGCTGCGGCGCCGAAACTCATCGCACCGAGACGCTCCGAGACCACCAGACTGACGACTGGCCGACGCGACGGCAGTACGGTAAACCGGCCAGAGGCGCGGGCGGCACCCCGCACGATGGCTCGCCCGGCAGAGCTACTGGGGCGAGCGAGACTCGCGAAGCCGCTCGACATGCCGGGCACCGAGAGCGGTCGAGAGCTCGAGGAACTCGGCAATGGTCTCGAGCTCGGCAACGGTGAACTGCCTGCCCAGCAGGCGGTGCCAGTCCTCGTGCAGCGGGCGCCAGACCTCCTCGGACACGGCGTAGTGGCGCGGCGTGACCTCGATCCGAACCTTTGCGCCGGTCGAGCTCGTCCCGGATGCGGCGCGCGAGCCCCGCCCGCTCCAGCCGGTCGACGACGGCGGTGACCGCCCCCGTCGTCAGGCCCGATGCGGTCGCGAGCTCACCGGCGGTGAGCCCTCCCCGGCTCTCGACGATATCCAGGCATCTGAGGTCGGTGAGGCTCACCCCGAGCTGCTCGGCCGCGAGCGCGTCGAAGGCTCCATCCTGACTCGTGTTGACGCAATAGGCGGCGATCACCCGCCCGATCACCCGCGTCGTTGTGGTGGCACGGCTGAGATTCTCGCGTTGCTCGCCAGGCGTCTGGGGCTGAAGCGCCGCTAGCGGTCCCGGTCGTGCCTGCTACCCGACTGCACACCCTCGACGCGGACGTCGGGGAGCCAGCCGAGCCACCCAGGGAGGTACCAGTTTCGCTCGCCGAGCAGCGTCATCGCCGCCGGGACGAGGACCGAACGGACGATCGTCGCGTCGATCAGGAGCGCCACGGCAACGCCGAAGCCCATCTGCTGGAACATGATCAGCTCGCCCCTCGCGAACCCCCAGAAGACGGCGATGATGATCAGCGCCGCTCCGGTGATGAGCCGCGCGGTCGACCCGACGCCGAAAGCGACCGCCGCATCGGTGTTACCCGTCCGGCTGTAGCGCTCCCGTATGCGACTGAGCAGGAAGACCTGGTAGTCCATCGAGAGCCCGAAGAGCACGGAGAAGAGGAAGAGCGGCACCCACGCCTCGATCGAGTCTGCCTGCTGGAAACCGAAGAGCTCGTTTCCGACCCCTTTGACGAAAACGAGCACGAGCAGGCCGTAGGCGGCGCCGACGGAGAGCAGGTTCATGACGATCGCACTGGCCGCGACGACGATCGAGCGGAAGGCGATCGTCAGCAGGACAAAGGAGAGGCCGAGCACGAACGCGAAGACCAGCGGGAGCCAGCGGTCCATGGTGTCCTGGTAGTCGATCTCCTCGGCCGTGGCGCCGCCGACCGCGACCTCGACGTCTGTCCCTGCGAACGCCTGTGGGACGATGTCCCCGCGAAGCATGCGGACGGCGTCCGTCCCCTGCTCCGCGATCGCGTCGCCGCCGAGAGGCAGGCTGACCCGCGCGAGGGTCCCGGCTTCGTTGCTCTCGACCGCGGGCTCGCCGAAGATCGACTGTCGGCCCGTCGCGGCCCGGAGGCGACCGATCGCGGCCTGGATCCCCGCCGAGCGCACGTCGCCGGCGACCGCGATCTCGACCGGATCGACCCCGTCGCGCGGAAACTCGCCGCTCAGGAGGACAAACCCTTGCTTCGACTCGAGCCGATCCGGCAGGGCGCTCGGCCCCGCGGAGCCCGTCTGGAGGGCGAGCACGGGGACGGCCGCAGCCACGAGCAGCCCGACCGCGAGCGCCAGGCTCACGACGGGTCTCCGCATCACTGCGTGCACGATCGCCGACCAGAAGCGACTCTCGCTTCCCGCCTGGCCGACGCCTCGGCCGAAGAAGGGGATCCGCAGCGCGTTGACCCGGTCGCCGAGCAGGCTCAGCACCGCCGGGAGCAGCGTCAGCGCGGCGACGATCGAGACGACTCCGACGAGGATCGCGCCGGCGGCGAGGCTACGCATGATCGTGCTCGGGACGAGCAGTAGTCCCGTCATCGCGAGCACGAACGCGATCCCGCTGAAGAGAACCGCACGGCTGGCAGTTCCTCCCGCCGCCGCAATTGCGTCCACCTTCTCCCGGCCGTCGGCGCGCTCCTCGCGGAATCGCGAGAGGACGAAGAGCGAGTAGTCGATCCCGAGCGCGAGACCCATCGCGGTGAGCATGTTGACCGTGAAGACCGAGAGCGGGAAGACCTGTCCCACGAGCGCGGTCAGGCCAAGCGCCACGAAGATCGAGACGATCGCGAGCGCGAGAGGCACGAGGCCGGCGACGACGGCGCCAAAGACGAGCAGGAGGATCAGGAGGGCGGCCGGCCCGCCGAAATAGAGCTCTCCCGTCCGTAGGTCGTCCTGCGAGAGTTGCGCGAAGTCGGCGTCCGCCGTCCACTCGCCGGTCATCGCGGCCTCGATGCCGGGCTCGCCGTCGAGCGCCTGTACGACCGCGACCAGTGGCTTGACCGCCTCCTCGTCTCCGTCCGGGCCGAGTCCGACGAGCACCTGGGTCGCGTCACGATCGGACGAGACGAGGCGCGCGTCATCGGTCGCGTAGAAGTCGACCACGTTCGTCGCGCCGGCCTCGCGAAGCTCGCCCACGAGTCGCTGCACGCTCCGCTCGAAGGCGGGATCGTCCACGGTGCCGCTTTCCGAGCGCACGACCACGACCTCGGTGACGTCCTGCTCGGGGGGCGGCTGCGGAAACCCTTGACCGAACAGCTCGCCGGCCCGCTTCGACTCGGTCTCGCTCGTGACCTCGATGTCCCCCTCGAGCGCGCTCCCGAGGAACGTGCCGATCATGGCGACAGAGCCAACAACCAGGCCCATCCAGATCGCGAGGACCCACCAGGGATGTTTGGCGCACGCCCGTGCCACACGCTCAGTCATGTGTCTCCCAGCTCCATGTCGTTGGAGCGACGATAGCCTGTTTCGGATCGTCCGTAAAGTTATATATATCGGATCGTCTAGGATCGGGATACATTCTCCCGCGTGGGACAGATCAACCTGACCCCGGTCTCGTACCTCGTGCTCGGCCTGATCGGCCGCGCAGGTCGCGCCACTCCGTACGAGATGAAACGGTGGGCCGGCGAGTCGGTGGGGAACTTCTGGTCGTTCCCGCATTCGCAGCTCTACTCGGAGCCGGCGCGGCTGGCCGAAGCCGGGCTGCTCGACGGCCAACAGGAGCAGGCCGGGCGTCGGCGCCGAACGTATTCACTCACCGACAGCGGACTCGAGGCGCTGCGCAGCTGGCTGCGCGAGCCGACCGACGAGCCTCCGCAGATCCGTGACCTTGCCCTGCTCAAGCTGTACTTCGGCCAGTTCCTCTCTCCCGAGGAGGTCGCCGCCCAGGCAAGCGTGCAGGAAGCCG
>JACDBY010000046.1 GCA_013694685.1 Actinomycetota bacterium | reverse complement strand
CTCCGGGGCCTCGCCCGTGAGGTCGAGGGTGGCGACGCGGGCACCCTCAGACTGGAGCCGCCGTGCGGTTGCCGCGCCGATCCCGCTCGAGCCTCCGCTGACGAGCGCGACGCGACCCGAGAAACGGGAAACTCCGTCGAAATCGGACTCGAGTCCGGCACGATTCCCTTTCGTCCGCGTCACGGCGACTACCCTAACCCGCACAGGTGGCGTTCGATCCGGTCACGGACTACCCGCTCGGGCGGCGACGACCCGAGCTCGTCAGGACACCCTCCGGCACGCCGCTCGAGGCAGTGACGCTCGACGCCGCGAGGGAGGGGAGGCTCGTCGCCTCCGACATGCGGGCGACGGCCGAGACGCTCCGTCTCCAGGCAGAGGTCGCGCGCGCGGCGGGACGGGCGCAGCTCGCCGAAGGGCTCGAGCGGGCGGCCGAGTTGACGGGGCTCGACGACGACGAGCTGCTCGCGGTCTACACGGCGCTGCGGCCCAGCCGCTCGACGGCAGCGGAGCTCGAGGAGTGGGCCGCGCGTCTCGACAACCGGGGCGCGGGGCGCAACGCGGCGTTCGTGCGCGAGGCTCTCGGTGCATACCGGGAGCGGAGCCTCCTCGCCGATGTCTGAGCCGGCGGGCAGCGCCCGGTTCGCGGCGCGGGCCGGGTCGGATCTCCGACGTGAGCTCCTCGTCGAGTCGTGGCCGGAGCTCGGGCTCGTCGCCGCGAACGGCCCGGCCGATCCGAGCCCGGAGCTCGTCGTCGTGGATGGCGCCGTCACGCGACTCGACGGTCGTGCGGCTGCGGACTTCGACGTCATCGACCGCTTCCTCGTCGCGCACGGACTCGATCTCGCGGTCGCGGAGGAGGCGATGGCGCTCCCCGACGAGCGGCTCGCCCGGATGCTCGTCGACGTGGACGTGCCGCGTGACGAGCTCGTCCGCCTCGCGCGCGGGCTGACGCCGGCCAAGCTCGCCCGCGTCGCGGGCATGCTCGACCCCGTCGAGCTGATGATGGCGCTCAAGAAGCTCCGGGCGCGGCGCGACCCGGGGAATCAGGCGCACGTCACGAACCTCAAGGAGAGCCCGGCGCTCCTCGCGGCAGACGCCGCCGAGGCGGCGCGGCGCGGGTTCGACGAGCTCGAGACGACCGTCGGCGTGGCCCGCTACGCGCCGCTCAACGCGCTCGCCCTGCTCGTCGGCTCGCAGACCGGCCGCCCGGGTGTCATGACTCAGTGCGCCGTCGAGGAGCGTCGGAACCTCGAGCTCGCGATCCGCGGGCTCGTGACGTACGCCGAGACGCTCTCCGTCTACGGCACCGAGCCGGTCTTCGCAGACGGCGACGACACACCCTGGTCGAAGGCCTTCCTCGCCTCTGCGTACGCCTCGCGCGGGGTCAAGGTGCGCTTTACCTCCGGTACCGGCTCGGAGGCACTGATGGGGTTCGCGCAGGGTCACTCGATGCTGTACCTCGAGTCGCGCTGCGTCTCGATCGTCCGCGCGGCAGGTGCACAGGGCGTGCAGAACGGCTCGATCTCCTGTGTCGCGCTCGTGCTCGCGGTCCCTGGGGGTACGCGCGCGATCCTCGCCGAGAACGTCCTCGCCGCCTGGCTCGATCTCGAGGTCGCCTCGGGCAACGACGCGATCTCGTCGCACTCGGCGATCCGCAAGACGGCGAAGCTCATGGGCCAGTTTCTCCCGGGCACGGACTTCGTCACGTCGGGCTACTCCGTCATGCCGCGCTCGGACAACACCTTCGGCGGCGGCAACTATGACGCCGACGACATCGACGAGTGGCTCACGATCCAGCGTGACTGGCAAGTCGACGGCGGGATCGACCCGGTTGCCGAGGGCGAGGTCCTGAGGGTGCGCGAGCGGGCGGCGCGCGCCGTCCAGGCGGTCTTCGCCGAGCTCGGCCTGCCGTCCGTGACCGACGCGGAGGTCGCGGTGGCGACGAGCGGCCACTCGAGCCGCGACATGCCCGACCGAGATCGCGCCGCGGACGTGGAGGCCGCGGACGAGCTGCTCGCTCGTGGCGTCTCGGCGCTCGACGTGGCTCTGGCACTCGACCGTCGCGGCTTCGTCGAGGTCGCCGAGGCCGTCGTCGGCATGCTGCGGCAACGGATCGCGGCGGACTATCTGCAGACGGCGGCCGTGATCGAGCCGGACGGGCTCGTCCGCTCCGCGGTGAACGACCCGAACGCGTACCTCGGCCCCGGTACGGGCTACCGGCTCGAGGGCGAGCGCTGGGAGCTTCTCCAGGCGCTCCCGCACGTCGTCGACCCGCGGCAGCTGGCCTCGACGAACGGCGAGATCCGGGCGATCGTCGACACGCACGAGACTGCTCGGCGTGGCGACGATGCGACCGAGGTCGTCGTCGCGCTCGGCCCCGCGTTCGGCGACGAGCTGCGCGAGACGATCAACGGCCTGCCGCACGGCGAGGTGCTCGACGCGGTGCTCGAGGGCGTCCGCGAGGCGGGCGGCTCGCCACGGCTCGTGCGCATCCGGCGCGCGGCGGACGTCGCGTTCATCGCCCACGACGGTGCCGTCCTCTCCGGGTCGGGGATCGCGCTCGGGCTCCAGTCGAAGGGGACGGCCGTCATCCACCGCGCCGACCTCCAGCCGCTCGACAACCTGGAGCTCTTCGGGATGAGCCCGCTCTACACGCTCGAGAGCTACCGCGCGATGGGACGCAACGCCGCCGGCTACGCGCTCGGCCGGCGGGTCGGCCCGGTGCCGACCGAGCTCGACAACTTCGCCCGCGCCAAGTTGATCGTGTTGACGACCCTGCTCCACGCCCGTGAGGCCGCCGCGGTCGTCCCGGGCGCCCCTGCCGTCGAGCTGGCACGGTCGTCGTAGGGGCCGGACCTGTCCGGCCCGCGCCGGACCCATCCGGCCTTAGTGCTCGCGCAATCCGGCCGCGCGCTGCTCGTCGGCGAGCCGCTCCTCCGCCTCGGTCTCCTCGCGGAGCAGCCGGACGAGGAGCCACACGATCGCGGCGAAGAAGACGAGTGCCTGCTCGCTCGTCATGAGGATCCCACCGAGGTTCTGGTCCTGCTCGGCCGAGATCCCCCAGAGCCGCTCTTCGAGCGACGCGTAGAAGTCGTAGACGGGCGGCGAGAACGTGAGCGCCAGCCCGAGGAAGGCCGACAACACGAACGCGGCGAAGACGTAGCCGATCCGTGCGATCGTCGCCGCGGAGCGCGGCACGTCGCACAGCACCGGCCACCAGAAGAGGAGACCGATCGCGATCAGGAACCCGTGCTCGAGGGCGAGCAGGGGCGGGTTGCGCACCGCTGCGTCGTAGACACCGCCGAGGTGGACGACGTACCAGCCGACGAGCCAGATCGGGAGCGCGACCTCGGGGCGGGTGAGCGTCGCAAACGGCCGGCCGCCACGCCGTGCGAGGCCGGCGCGCATGGCGGGTGTGAGCCCGAGCAAGAGAAGCGGCGGCGCCCAGTCGCTGATGATCACGTTCTGAAGCAGGTGGAAGAGGACGAGGTACTCGGTCGCGATCGTCCCGAGCGGGGAGTTGAGCGCCCCGACGATGAGCAGGAGGCCGACTCCGAAGGTCGCGGCGCGCCACCGCGGCCCCGGGCGGCGTCGCCACTCGCGGACGTAGAGAGCCGCCGCCGGAATCGCGAGCAGGATGTAGAGCGGCTCGAACGACACCGACCACGGCGACGGCGTCATGCGAGTGGCTCCGGCGTCACAGGGCGCACCGGCTGCGCACGGCGGGCTGCTCGCAGCAGGACCACGATCGCGATGCCGAGGGTCAGCAGCTGCTCGACCATCATCACGAGGCCTGCGAGCCGCTGGTCGCCGAGCGGCGAGAGACCGAGCAGGCGCTCGGGCTCCCTCTCGTAGACGCCGTAGTAGGGCTCGAAGCCGAAGAGGAGTACGTACGAGAGCAGCTGCCCCGCCCAGAACAGCAGGACCGCGAAACCGATCCGCTGCGGCAGCGTCAGCCGTCCGTGCCTCGTCGGGTCGACGAGCAGCGTCCAGACGAGCGCGCCGACGGCGACGAAGGAGACGTGCTCGAGCCGGTGCAGGAGCGGCTGCTCGAGCGCTGCCTCGTAGGCGGCCGGGACGTGCCACGCGACGAGCACTCCGAGCCAGAGCGCGAACGCGATGCCCGGTCGGAGGAGGAACGAGAGCGCGCGCCGAAGCGGCAGCCAGCGAGCGAGCGGCGCGAGGACGTCCCGGGGCAGGAAGAACACCGTGAGCGGCCCACGGACCGCGAGCAGCACGAGAACGATCCCGAGATCGGCGAGCAACACATGCTGCAGCATGTGTGCCGACTGGAGGTACTCCTCCGCGATCGCGTCGAGCGGCGAGACGACGGCGAGTACGACGATCACGATCCCGGCGACGAAGAGCCCGACTCGAGACCAGGGTGCGAGCTCGGGCCGCCTGCGGCGAAGGCGGCGCCAGCCGTGCAGGAAGAAGCCCACGGTGGCCACCGAGAGCACCAGCGCGAGCGGGTCGAGCGACCACGCCGTCCAAAGCTCGTCGGGCGGAGTCGCTGCTACGGGCTGCATCGAGCGAACGGTAACCGGGCAACCTGTGCCCCGGTGTCCGGCGTAGGGGCGAGGCTTGCCTCGCCCTTCGCGTGCCACCGGCGACCGCGGGCGAGGCAAGCCTCGCC
>JACDBY010000032.1 GCA_013694685.1 Actinomycetota bacterium | reverse complement strand
TACCGGACGTCGCCGGCACGGGGGCGGACATCGTGTCGGGCACGGTCAAGACGCCGTCGGTCCCGGCATTGCCTCCGACGTTGCCTTAGCGCAGAGCCCGTCCAGGCTACGCTGGACGCACGATGAGTCCCGAGCGCGATGCGATTCTCCGCGCCCTCGAGCAGGTGATTGATCCGGAGCTCAAGCGGCCGGTGACCGAGCTGGAGATGGTACGCGACGTCCTGATCCAGCCCGACGACACAGTGGACGTGACGATCGCGCTCACCGTCGCCGGGTGTCCGCTCCGCTCGAGCTTCGAGGAGCAGGTCGCGCGTCACGTCGGCGGGGTTCCCGGCGTGACCAGAACGAGGCTCCACTTCGAC
The DNA here is from genome assembly GCA_013694685.1 of Actinomycetota bacterium. GTDB lineage: Bacteria > Actinomycetota > Thermoleophilia > Gaiellales > Gaiellaceae > Gaiella. Next base: position 2,113 of record JACDBY010000032.1, on the reverse strand, counting down.
GTGATGAGCCCGGAGGAGAAGGCGGCGCTCGCGACTCGGCTCCGTGGCGGGCGCCCGGAGCGCGAGATCCGCCTCGACCCGGCGACGCGCGTCGTCGCTGTCGCCTCGGGCAAGGGTGGCGTGGGCAAGTCGACCCTGACCGCGAACCTCGCCGCCGCGCTCGTCGAGCGGGGCGAGCGCGTCGGGGTGCTCGACGCCGACGTCTACGGCTACTCGATCCCGCATGTGCTCGGGATCACGCAGCGGCCGATCGTCGTGGACTCGCTCATCATCCCACCCGTCCGCGGCGAGCTGAAGGTGATGTCGATCGGTCTCTTCGCGGAGGACAACGGCCCGATCATGTGGCGGGGCCCGATGCTCCACAAGGCGCTCGAGCAGTTCCTCTCCGACGTGCACTGGGGTGAGCTCGACACGCTCGTCGTCGACATGCCTCCCGGGACGGGGGACGTCGCGATCTCGCTCGGCCAGTTGCTCCCGCGCGCCGAGGCGATCGTCGTCACGACGCCGCAGCCCGCGGCGCAGCAGGTCGCAGTGCGCGCCGCGGTGATGGCGAGCAAGACGGGCATGCGCGTGCTCGGCGTCGTCGAGAACATGTCGTGGCTCGTCGGCACCGGGCAGGAGCTCTTCGGATCCGGTGGCGGCGACCGGCTCGCGTCCGAGATCGACGCGCCCGTCCTGGCGCGGATCCCCTTTGATCCGGCCTTGCGTGAATCCGCGGACGCAGGCATGCCGGTGCTCGAGGCGGCTCCCGACTCCGAGGCCGCAACCGCGATCCGCGAGCTCGCCGAGGCTGTCCAGGCGCGGCGGCGCGGCGCGATCCGCAAGGCGCTCACGGTTCTCTGACCGGAGCGGCCGGGCGTTTCGCTAAAGAGCGCTCGAAAGAGGCGGCTCCGTGCCGCCGAAGGCCGGCTTGCCGGTCGGGAGGCTAGACGGGCATTGCGGCAGCGAGGGACAGAAGGAGGGGCTCGTGGGGAACCATGGGTTCCCCCACGCAAGGGAAGGGAGCCATAGGCTCCCTTCCACGTGACGGCAAGCCCAGCGGCGTTAGGCAACTGCCGTCTTGCACGCCCGCGCCGGGGGGAGGCGCGGCCATACATCACGATCCTCCCAGGAATAATGTGAGGATGAGGTAAGGGTTACCCGGGTGTGGCGACGATTAAAACGCGGCCTCGAGCCGTGACCGCAGACGAAGCGACCCGTCGTTTCCGAGCCCGGGGTCTCTCGGCCGCGAGCGCGGCTCTGGTCGTCGCTCACCTCGCGGACGCCGACGCCGCAGGCAAGTCCGGGCACGGGCTCGCGCGGGTGCCGTGGCTCGAGGGGTTGCTGGCGACCGCAGCCGATCCGGCCGGGCGCCCCGAGCTCGTCGAGCGGAACGACGGATACGAGCGGTGGCACGGCGGTGGTGCGCTCGGGTACCTGACGCTCGACACGGTCTGCCGCCGGCTCGAGACTCACCCGCCCGAGCGGGCACGACTCGTTGTCTGTGAGGCGTGCTTTCCGACCGGAATGCTCGGTGGCTGGGCGCGCCGCCTCGCAGACATGGGTCTCGTCGCGGTCGTGACGGCGACATCTCCAGCGCGGCTGCCGCATCCGTCCGGCGGAGCGCCCTTGACCGGCACAAACCCGATCGCGATCGCCGTCCCCTCCTCCGAGGGGCCACCGATGGTCTCGGACGTCTCGATGGGCGCTGTGACGCACGGCGACGTCCTCTCCGGCCGCGCCGTTCCGGAGGAACTCGTTCCGTTCGGCGGCCCACTGGCCCATAAGGCGTTCGCGCTCGCGGTCGGCGTGGAGCTCCTCGTCTCGGCGCTCGCGGGACCCGAGCCGGGCGCAATCGTCCTCGCCGCGCGACCGGGCTACGACCCGGTGCCGGCGTTTCGCGCGCTCGCCGCGGGTCGCCGCCTCCCCGGTGACCGCGCCTGAGCAGCCATCACGCCGGCCTGCGGTGTCGTCCACGGCGCGTCACGAGCTGCGCCGAGATCGTTCGCGATCGTGACGCGCCGAACGCGCTACGCCCGAGGAAAGCCGGGATCGTTGCGGATCGACGCGAGGTCCTCGTCGGTCTGCGCGAGCTCGCGGAACCGCTCCTCCAGGGCGATCGCCTCCCGTAGCC
>JACDBY010000031.1 GCA_013694685.1 Actinomycetota bacterium | reverse complement strand
GTGGAGAAGCTTCCGCGTCGTGCGGACGGTCGGCTCACCGAGACAATCCGCGTTCGCAATCCCGACGCCGAGCACGTCGACCTCGGACATTCGGGTCGCGAGCACGACCGACATCAGCTCGTCGACGGCACCGTCCTGCAGGATGAACACCGGAGTCGTCACGCGTGGGCCTCTCCTTCTGGCTCGACGGAGAACGTTCGTATCACATGCCGCAGGCCGGCTCAGCAGCACGTGAAGGCGGAGGGCGGCACCGGGCCATCCTCTGGGGCCGGAAGCTCCGCCGCGGCAAGCGCTGCGCCGTCGAGCAGGTCGCGCTCGCTCACCTCGATCCCGGCGAGCCCGTAGCGGTCGAGGATCTCGCGAAGGACGACGAGGCCCGCGACGATGACGGGCGCCCGGGCGGCCTCGAGCCCGGGCACGCGCTCGCGCTCGGCGATGCGGAGCGCTGCGAGTCGCTCCACGAGCGCGGCGACGCTATCGCGCGAGAGCCGGCTTCCATCCGCGTCGGTCTCGACGCCGTCCGCGAGGATCGTGGCTGCCGACACGACCGTGCCCGCGACGCCGATCGCGCCTTCGGCTTCGAGGTCGGGCAACAGCTCGCGCACCCGGGCGGCGCAGGCCTCGAGCTCCTCCTGCGTCGGAGGCTCCGACAGGAATCGCTCCGTCAGCCTGACGCTTCCGGCCGCAATGCTCAGCGTCTCGACGGCACGCCCGTTCGCGACCGTCACGAGCTCGGTGGAGCCGCCGCCGATGTCGACGACGACCGTTCCGTCCGAGATCGGCCGCGCCGACGCGACGCCGCGGAGCATCAGCTCGGCCTCCGCCGGGCCGTCCAGCAGGCGGGTGGCGAACCCGTAGCTCCATTCGACCTCACCGAGGAAGGCCTCCCCGTTCTCCGCGTCGCGGACCGCGCTCGTGCCGACCGCGAGCACGCGCTCCGCCCCGAGGCGTTCCGCCTCCCGGCGGTAGTCGACGAGGACGTTCCGGACGCGGGCGATTGAAGTGGGGAGGAGGACGCGGCGGCGATCGACCGACTCGCCGAGCCTCGTGATCGCTTCCCGGCGGACGACCGGCTCCAGGCGCCCGTCGACAACGTCCGCCACCAGGAGACGCGTGGTGTTCGTCCCGAGATCGACCGCTGCGACGCGCATGTCTAGTCGGCGTGGGTGCTCGTGTAGCCGTTCGCCGTGGGGCTGCCGGGCGGTCAGGCGCCGGGTACGAACCAGAGGAGACGACCGATCGTCGCGCGCGTCTCCCTGATCGCCCGCACCTGCACGTCGAGTCTCGCGCGCGAGGCGGCGATGCGCCCTGTCGTCGTCTTCAGCCGTCGCACCGAGGCGTTCATCCGGTCGATGTGTGCGGGAAGACCGTCGACCACCCGCGTGATCCGTGCGGCCTCTGCGGAGAGCGCGCCACCGGTGCGCTTCAGCGCGCGCCACGACCCGAGGCCGCGCAACACGGCGAATCCGATTCCGCCCCCGACGGCGGCGAGATAGAGGATGAGCGCAAGCCAGATCATCTGGAACCGATGCTACGATAGAGGTACGCCGCGGGGTGGAGCAGTCAGGTAGCTCGCCGGGCTCATAACCCGGAGGTCGCAGGTTCAAATCCTGCCCCCGCTACTCTGAAAAGGCCCGCAAAAGCGGGCCTTTCTTCTTGGTCGGCGGTCCGACGTCGAGCGTCTTTGCACCCGACTTTGCACCCATCACGACTTTGACGCTCATAACCCGGAGGGTCGCATTGTCGAGCGCGGGGTACGCCGTGAGCTTGAGGGCAACTTCGCCACGCTGAAGGACATCCTCGAGTCGCGCGGCTGAGGCGCTCGACCTCGTGTAGGAGGCTCTTGGGTGCGAACCACCTCTCGTGGAGAGAGGTGGTCAGCGGGGATCGCAGTAGGACTCCTCGGTTGGAGCTGCGATCGAGGAGGTACGGGATGATCCAGAAGGCCGGGTGTTCAGGCTGAGCGTGAACGGGTCATGCTCCGGCGGCGAGCCTACCGCGAGGGGGCAGACGGTCGGACGCGGACGACGCGGTCGACGATGAAGTCGCGGCGGCTGAAGCGCAGGATCGTCATCGGTCCCTCGACGAGGTCGCCGTTCGGGTCGAAGGCGACGTCGCCGAGGATGCCGTTCTGGATTCGTGTTTGGCGAACCTGTTCGGTGACCGAGCCGCGCGTGCCGTCCGAGCGCGCGATCGCGTCGAGGAAGATTTCGGCCGCTTGCGCACCGTAGCTCGCGGCGAAGTCTGGCCCCGGTTCGCCGCCGCGCTCGGAAGCGAAGGACTCCAAGAACTGCCTGCCCCTCGGCGGCAGCTTGTCGTTCGGGATCCCGTAGTTGGTGACGTATATTCCCTCGGCGGCGTCGCCCGCGAGCTTCCGCAAATCCTTGGGCAGGTAGAACGCGTCGGGTGCGCTGATCGCGACCTCGGGCCCGAGCGCGGCGCGGAGCTCGCGGATCATGGTCCCGGTCCCTGGCACAAGGAGTCCGACGATCGCAACGGACTGAGGCTTGCTCCTGACAACTCTGTGTACGAGCTGCTCGAACTCCTCCGCCTCCGGGTCGAAGGACGCCTCGCCCACGATCCGGACGCCCACCCGCCGCGCGTACGCGCGTAGGCCGTCGACGTACCGTGGCGCGTACTCTCCCGCTCGTGAGGTCAGTAGGAACAGGCGGCGGTGCTCCAGCGCTCGCGCGAGCTCGACCTGGGCGGGACCCTGGTAGCCCTCCGGCGTCGCGAGACGGAAGTAGTTCCGAACGTCGGAGGGATAGAGGCTCTCGTCCTCGGTCAGGTCGTCGAGCGTGTTGGAGGGGCTGATCATCGCCAGCGGTCCGCCCGGAGCCTGGTTCGCGATCGGGATCTGGGCGTAGGAGCAGGGCGAGGTGAAGGAGCCGAAGACGGCGACGATGCGGAGATTGCGCGAGAGCGCCTTGGCGACGAAGCCGCAGCGGAAGAGGTCCTCTCCGCCAGCCTGGGCGGTCGACGAGTCGCACGACTGGTACCCAACCGAGAACGTGCCGGCCCCGAAGCCGCGTTGCTCCAGCACGCGCCGTATCGCGTCGATCATCGGCTGTGCCCATTGCCGGCCGTCCCCCTGGAGGGGAAGGCTCGAGACGATCAGGACGTCCGGGCTCCCCTCGCCGCTGAAGTAGACGTCGCGGCAGACGGACGCCGGAAGTGCCGCATTCTCGGACGGCGGGCTCGTCGCGGTCAGCCAGACATTGCCCTCTCCGGCATCGACGGCGCGCGGCGCGGTCGCGCCTCCTACCCTCCTCGAATCGCCGGTCCGCGGGTCGATGCGATGAACGGCGTCGGCGATCTCGTTGGTCACCCAGACCGCGCCCTCGCCGAAGCTCACGCCGGCGACCCAGGTCTCGAGCGGGATGGCGCGCTTCGCTGGATTCGGGCCGGTCTCGACGCGCCACAGCTTGCCGACTTGCGGGTCGGCGACCCAGACGGCGCCTCCGCCGATTGCGATTCCGGCTAGGGACACGCCCTCAC